>JAGXHS010000183.1 GCA_024636075.1 Propionibacteriaceae bacterium | reverse complement strand
CAGGCGGGCTGAGAGGGTGGTCGCACCACCGACCCGAGAACCTGATCCGGGTAATGCCGGCGGAGGAACGGATGAACCAAGACGTGAGGAGTACCGCGACGGCGGGCTGGTGAACGTGGGAGTGGGCGAGGACATCAGCATCGCCGAGCTGGCGGCGCTGGTGGCCGAGGTTGTGGGCTACGAGGGCGAGATCGTCTACGACACCAGCAAGCCCGATGGCACGCCCCGCAAGCTCCTGGACACCAGCCGGCTGAAGGCGCTGGGCTGGGAGCCGCGGATCGGGTTGAGGGAGGGTGTGGAGGAGACGTACCGGTGGTTCATCGAACAGGGACGATATCCGCGTCCGGGTACCAGCTGAGCCCCAGTTGGAACGCCCAGTTCGAGTCGACCCGGAAGCCCCGCTCCAGCTCGTCCACGTCGAGGGGGAGGAAGTCACGGTTCCGGCGGTGGCTGAAGGCGAGCCCCGCGTCGATCTGGAAGGCGCGCCAGAGATACGTGCCTCGCGTACCGACCGTGAGCTCGACGTCGTGCTTGAGGGGGTAGCCGAGGCGGAGGTCATTGCTGGAGTAGTAGACATCGACGTTCCGACGCACGCGCTCCACGAAAACACCCGCCATGCCCCACCCGGAGATGAGGTCGCCGCCGGCGACCTGGTAGTCCGATCCCGGACCCGTCCACGCCCCCAGCAACTGCCCGCGGTGGGTATGGCCCTGCCGGATCACCGGGTGGCGGTAGATCCCGCCGCCGGTCTGACGGTGGAGGATGGAAAGGGACGGGTTGAGATTGGCGAACTCGCCGTGGAGCCGGACCCAGCGATCGCCCGCCTCCAGGACCTTCTGCAAGCCGAGCAGGTAGGTCCGCCCGTTGTCCGGCTCCACGAGAGCGTCGTGCAGGTCGGCGTTTCCATCGTACTTGGCCCACTCGCCGTAAACCTCGAACCCGCTCTCCGGAAGGACCCACCGGAGGTAGAAAGCGAACATCTCGTCGCTGGCGTCGGTGGCCGCCGCTTCTCCCGTCTTGAGTGGCCCTCGGAAGAAGGGGATGTAGTCCCCCGCGCTCAGTCCGGACGGTGGGATGTTCTGCTGGAACAGCCGGGCGGCCCCGAGATGCAGGCCACGAGCTCCCCGCGGCTCAAACCCCAGAGCCAGCACGGCCAGCAGCCGGTGATCGTTGTCGGCATCCTCGTCGAACAGAGTCGACTCACTCAACCGCCCCCAGAACGCCTCCGCGGACAGTCGACCGATCCAGATGTCCGCCGGCGTGGATGTCCCCAGGAATGCGTGCGGGAATCCGGGGCCTGTGGCACTGAGCAGGATCGAGCTCATGCGACCGGGTCCCAGCCACAGATTTTCGGTCGACACTCCCGCTGTGACTCCGTATGCGTCCACCCGCACAAAGCTCCGCCCCGGATCCAGCAGCGCGAATGAGGTGGTCCCCATTCGCTGCGGGTAATCCAGACCGTCGCGGCCCAGCGACGAGACGACGAATTCCGCATTCCCCTGGTACATCAGCTCCGGTGCGACCGCCGCGGACAGCGCCCCCCACCGCAGCCCGACGCCGCCACTCAGCGCCGTCGAGAGTCCCCGGCCAGCCCACAGGGCTCCGTTGTTCTTGTCGGACGGGTAGCCCGTATTCACCACAAGCCGCGAGTCCACGGGCAGAACCCGCAGCCACAATCCACCTTCTTCCCACCCGCGTACTTCCCCCGCAGCTGCCAGCTGCTCCGACCACGGCACCTCGCCACACGCTTCCACTACGGGAGTATCCGACCACCGTCGCACCATATCTGGTGCGGACGCAGCCTGCCCGCGGATCTCCAGTATCCGTACGAACTCCGCTCGCACTCCTTCCAGACCCACGGGCTCCACCCCCCAAGTCGCCACGCACTCCGGCACAACTCGGTCAACCGCTACTGCCTGCGCCGAAGCCTGCGCCGACTGCGCTCGCCCGGGCGCGGCGTCCACCAGGACCGCCGCGGTCGCCGCAAGGGCCAGGAGTAGTGGATTGGTGCTTCGGAGGGTCATGGTGGGAACTCGTTCTCGAGAGTGCTACGATCGGTTCGGGAATGTCCCTGCCCCGGTCAGGACACGCAAGACCTTCCTCACCGGAACATGGTTCTCGCCGGAAGCAATTCTCGCGGGCGGCGCCTGTGATTCCAGGCCGTTCGATGCACCCGTGGGACTCCCCTTCGGCCGTGGCGCGATTGCTTGCCGAGATGCAAGGTCCCGACTACGTTAAGGGTCTTACGATCAAGCCCTATTGAGAAGTATCGTTGGCCAACGCGGATGGGTCCGATCCTGGCCCCAGAGCAGATCCATAGCCAGGCACCAGCCACTGGAGCTCGACGGCTTGTCGGCGGCACAACCACGTGTGCGCCAGATTGAGATCATGGAGAAGTAATGCACTACTTGATCACCGGCGGTGCGGGTTTCATCGGCTCTCATCTGGCCGATGAGCTCATCGGCCGTGGCCATACCGTCACGGTGATCGATGATCTCTCCACCGGGTCGATTCGCAACATCGCGCACCTCCGAGGGCACGACCGATTCCAGTACCGCATCGCCGACATGCTGGACGCTCCCTTGCTGGCGGAGCTCGTCGACGAAGCCGACGCCACATTCCACCTCGCCGCAGCGGTGGGAGTCCAGTTGATCGTGGAGAGCCCGGTCCGCACCATCGAGACCAACGTGCGCTGCACGGAGCTGGTCCTCGAGCTGGCCGCCAAGAAGAAGAAGAAGGTGCTCATCACGTCAACGTCGGAAGTCTATGGCAAGAGCATGGACATCCCGTTCAGAGAGGACGGGGACCTGGTCATGGGGGCGACCACGCGAGGCCGCTGGAGCTACGCCTGCTCCAAGGCTATCGACGAGTTCCTGGCCATCGCCTACTGGCGGGAGCAGCGACTGCCGACGGTGGTGGTCCGGCTCTTCAACACGGTTGGGCCTCGTCAGACGGGTCGGTACGGCATGGTCATCCCGCGCTTCGTGGCGCAGGCCCTCGCCAACGAGCCTCTCACGGTGTACGGCGACGGGCGGCAGACTCGCTGCTTCACTCACGTGGATGACGCAGTGAGGGCACTGGCCGAGCTGATGACCTGCGAAGAGGCGGTGGGGGACGTGTACAACATAGGGAACAACAGCGAAATCTCGATTTTCGATCTGGCAGGGCGCATCCGTCAACTGACGCAGTCGTCCTCTGAGATCGTGTACGTTCCTTACAGTGTTGCGTATGAAGAGAATTTCGAGGACATGCCGCGGCGGGTCCCGTCCATCGACAAGATCGAAGAAGCCATCGGGTGGAAGCCCGAGTGCGATCTCGACCAGATCATACGATCCGTAGTCGATCACCAGAGGGCGGAAGCGCCCGTTCTCATCTGACGTCCAGCGAATAGATGCCGGTCCTGCTCCCCTTCGCCGCGGCGTTCCTGTTCGCGCTCGCGTTCACCCCCGCCGTTCGCGCGGGAGCCCGCCATGTCGGGCTTATCGCCGCACCCACCGGGGACCGCTGGCACAGGAAACCCACCGCTCTCCTGGGCGGGGCTGCCATTTATGCGGCCTTCCTCCTGGGTGTCGCCGCGTTGCTCCTTTACGAACGCTCCTGGTCCGTTGGTACGGACCTGCTGGGCCAGCCGGGTCTGGGCGTGGTCCTGGCCGCCACGTTGATGTTCGGCACGGGGTTCGTCGACGACCGATGGGGGCTGCGGCCCGCGTCAAAGCTCATCCTGCAGGGCTTTGCGGCCGCCGTCGTAGTGAGCTTCGGTGTCGTCTACCCCCTGACGCCGTGGATGCCGATCAATGTGCTGGGCACGATCTTCTGGTTCATTGCCCTCACCAATGCGCTGAACCTGCTGGACAACATGGACGGAGTGGCCTCCGGCATCGCCGGTATCGCCGCCCTCTTCCTGGCCGCAACGTTCGCATGGGAAGGCGAATGGCTCCTGGCCGGAGTCTGCTCCGCCCTCGCGGGAGCGACACTCGGGTTCCTTCCCTACAACTGGCACCCCGCGTCCATCTTCATGGGCGACTCCGGGAGCCTCTTCATCGGCGCGCTGCTGGCCGGGCTCGGCGCCGCGTACCCCGGCACCGCGTCCAAGAGCATAATCCCGGTTCTCTTCGTGCCGGCCGTGATCGTGGCCATTCCCATCCTGGACACCGCCCTGGTGACACTGACCCGGACGCTGGCCGGCCGCGACGTGTCGGTTGGAGGGCGCGATCATACGAGCCATCGCCTCGTGGCCATGGGCCTCTCTGAGCCACAGGCGGCGGCACTGCTGTACGCGCTCGCCGCTGTCGGAGGCGGGGTCGCCCTTGTCGCGTGGCGTGCGGATGCCGCCTTCGGCCTGTGGTCGATCGCGCTCTTCGTAATCGGTCTGATCGTCCTGGGGGTCTACCTTTCCCGGCTGCACACGTACGTCCCGGGCGAGGACCCGGTGCGCCGCCGTACGACGATTCTCGTCTCCAACCTGCTCTACAAGCGGCGGGCGTTCGAAGTCGTGTTGGACCTCGTCCTCTTTGCCGTGGCTTATTACGCTGCCTATCTGCTACGCTGGGATGGTGCCATCCCGGACGCCCAGGGCGTGATCCTCGAACGTACGCTGGCCGTAGCCGTCGCCAGCCATTCTGTGGCGTTTGGACTGCTGGGGGTCTATCGCGGCGTCTGGCAGCAGATGACGCTTGTCGACGCCCACCGCATCATCAAGGCCGCATCCCTCGGCACGCTGCTCACCGTCGCGGCGGTAGTTTTTCTTTTCCGGGAGGACACCTTCGCTCGCGGCGTCTTCGTGGTTCAGGGTCTGCTGGTAGCGGTGCTGGCTGTGGGAGCGCGCGCCTCCGTTCGGTCGCTGGACCGGGTCCGGTCGCGTCTGGCCCGCAGCGGCGTTCGCACCCTGATTTATGGAGCGGGAGTAGGGGGGGAGCTCCTCCTGCGAGAGCTCCACTCCAACCGTGACCTGGGGCTGCTGCCCGTCGGATTCATCGATGACGATGTCAAGAAGACGGGTCGGCTCGTCCATGGACTGCCCGTGCACTCAGGACTCGACCCACTGGAAAAGCTGATCGAGTCCAAGTCGGTCCAGAAGATCGTGATTGCCACACAGAAGCTCTCGCCCGACCGGCGCGCGACCATTATCGCCGTCTGTGCCGAGATCGGCGTGGACCTGCTGGAACTGGACCTGCAACTGCGCCCCGCCAGGTCTGAAGAGCCGGATAGCGAGACAGACCACCGCGGCCCCCGCCAACGCGAAGAGGCCGCCCATTTCGGCTGAGCCAGGCATCACGACCATCGTGTTCGTGGCGCACTGGGATTGGGTCCTCTTCAATTACCGGATGCCGATAGCCGAATCGCTTCGGGATCTGGGCTGTCGAGTGGTCCTCGTTTCTCCCCGTGGCCACTACACGGGCGAGTTCGTATCTCGCGGTTTCGAGTGGGTGGAATGGCCGCTGGAGCGGGGTAGCTTCAGCCCCCTGGGCGCTATCCGCGGCGTCCGGAAGCTGAGCCGGATCTATCGCGACCTCGAACCCGACGCCGTCCATCACTTCACGATCAAGCCGAACCTGTTCGGTTCGATGGCCGCCGCCCACGCGCGGGTCCCGATACGGATCAACACGTTCACGGGACTTGGCTATACCTTTGCCGCTTCGTGGAAGGCCCGAGTGGTACGCTTCCTCATCGGCCCCCTGGCTCGCCGCTTCTTCAGGCGGCCAGGCCACTGGACGCTCACCCAGACCTCCCATGATCGGGATGTCCTCCTGCGGGAACGATGGGCCGAGTCGGACCGGAGCCGTGTGATCGTGAGCAGCGGGGTAGACCCGGACCTCTTTCATCCAGCCGACTCCCAGGAGCGGGCGGATGGTTCGAAGCGTGTTCTGCTGGCCAGCCGTCTCGTCCAGGACAAGGGGATCGCGACGTTGGCACGGGCCGCGGAGCGGCTGGTGACCGATGGGACCACGGCGGAGTTCCTCATAGCCGGTGATCGTGACCCCGGCAATCCTCGAGCACTGCCGCAGGATCAGATGCAGCTGCTCCAGCAGCAGGGCTACGT
>JAGXHS010000014.1 GCA_024636075.1 Propionibacteriaceae bacterium | reverse complement strand
GTGTTGGCCGGCGACGAGGATGCCGAAGTGTTGATCGACTGTCTCGGCGTATGGCTGAGCAGAGTGATGGATCAGCTTGGTTGTTGGGACGATCCGTCGGGTTCGATGCAGCGACTGCACCGGCGGACCGACGAACTGGCGGCCGCAGTGCGCAGCACCCGCCGACGGGTGGTGCTGGTGACCAACGAGGTCGGGTGGGGTGTGGTGCCACCGAGCCGGGCCGGTCGGATGTTTGCCGACGAACTGGGCCGCCTGAATGCAGCCGTCGCCGCCGAATGTGACCAGGTGACCTTGTGCGTCGCCGGCATCCCCGTCACCGTGAAACCAGCCCGGCGATGACGTCACTGGTCATTTCGATGGGGTTGTTCACCGCCATCCCGGTGCCACCGACCGCGACCATCGACCGCCACCTGGCTCGTCGGGCAATCCGGTGGATGCCGGTGGTGGGATTGGTCCTGGGCATCGTGGCGGCTGCTGTGGCAGCCGGAGTGCTGGCCAGTGGGGCCGGTCGGTTGCTGGGCGCCGCAATGGCCCTCACCGTGCTGGCGGCATTGACCGGCGCCCTGCACCTGGACGGCCTCGCCGACACCGCTGACGGCTTGGGTTCCCGCAAGTCCGCCGACGAAGCGTTGGCGATCATGAAGAAGTCCGACATCGGGCCGATGGGTGTCGCCACCCTGGTGCTGGCCCTGTTGCTGCAGCTGGCGTCCCTGTCGTCGCCCGCCCACAGCACCGGGACACTGTTGGCATGCCTGGTGGTGGCGCCGATGGTGGCACGGGTACCGATCATCGCGGCGACATTGCCGGGGGTGGCGAGCGCTCGCGCAGGTGGTTTCGGCTCGCTGTTCACCGGTGTCAGCACGGCGCGGGACCGTTGGCTGATGCTCCTGGTCACGATGCTCTGCGCCAGCACCGCGGGCGCACTGAGCGGCGGGCCCAGGGCTGCGGTGGTGTTCGCGGCAGCAGCCGTTGCCGCGTGGGTGATCGCCGCGGGATGGCAACGTCACCTGGTGCGCCGGCTGCGGGGCCTCACCGGCGATCTGTTCGGGTCGATGATCGAGGCCTGTCAACTCGTCTTCGTGCTGGGTTGCGCGCTGGGACTGTGACTCACCTGATCACCGTCACCGAGGCGTCCTGCAATTCGTTGTCGAGGTAGCTCATCACCCCGTGGAACTGCCGCACCGATTCATCGAAGACGTGCGGCAGGAACAGTCGGTCCCCCTCATACAGCTCCAGATCGCCGAGCGCCTCCAGCGCCACCCAGTGCAGATCACCCTCTTCGTTGTGCGTCGGGGGCTCCCCGCTGTATTCGGTGATCAGGAAGACGAAACCGAACCAGTCCTCACCGTGGGATCCGAAGCCCGGCCAGTTGAGTGTTCCACGCAGGAGGAGCTCACTCACCTGCAAACCGGCCTCTTCGAAGATCTCACGTCTGATCCCCGCGACGATGTCCTCACCGGGCTCCAGTTTTCCGCCGAGACCGTTGTACTTGCCGAGTTGTTGATCGTCAGGGCGGCTGTTGCGGTGCACCATCAGCACGCTGCGTCGATCGACCGACAGGACGTAGCCGAGGGTCGCCAGGATCGGTGTGTAGGGCACGTCGGTGGAGGGCATCTGGTGTCAGACCAGGATCGTGGACACCGGCAGCCCCGAATCGGCGCCGATCGTCAACCGTGAGGGCCGCCCGCCTGAGCGCACCACTTCTGCTCCAAGGGCCGCCATCATCGCTCCGTTGTCGGTGCACAGCCCCGGGCGGGGACGCCGCAGCTCGACACCGATCGCTGCCGTGCGTTCCGCCAGCAGGGTCCGCAGCCGGGAGTTGGCCGCGACTCCGCCGCCGATCAACATGTGCTGTACCCCATACTCCTGGCAGGCATCGACTGCCTTCGCGGTCAACACGTCACAGACGGCTTCCTGAAAGGAGGCAGCGACATCGTTCACCGGTACCTCGTCACCGTCGGCTTCGCGCTGTTCAACCCACCGGGCGACCGCCGTCTTCAGTCCGGAGAATGAGAAGTCGAATCGGTGCCGCGCCAGGTCATGGCGCGCTGTGAGTCCCCGGGGGAACCGGATCGCCGTCGGATCACCGTTCTGTGCAGCCCTGTCGATCACCGGACCTCCGGGGTACGGCAGGCCCAGCACCCGGGCCACCTTGTCGAAGGCCTCCCCCGCGGCGTCATCGATGGTGGACCCGATCTGGACGATGTCGGTGGCGATGTCGTTGACCAACAGCAGCGAAGTGTGCCCTCCGGAGACCAGCAGCGCCACGCACGGGGTGGGCAACGGCCCATGTTCCAACAGGTCGACCGCCACGTGTCCGGCGAGGTGGTTCAGCCCGTAGAGCGGTTTGTCGAGGTGACTCGCCAGCGCCTTGGCGCTCGCCAACCCCACCACCAGTGCACCCATCAATCCCGGCCCCGCAGTGACGGCGATGCCGTCCAGTTCTCCGAGATCCACCTGTGCTGTCTCGCAGGCTCGCTGGAGTGCCGGCACCATCGCCTCCAGATGTGCCCGTGAGGCGACTTCGGGAACCACCCCCCCGAAGCGGACATGTTCTTCCACCGATGAGGCGACCTCATTGGCGAGCAGGGTGTGGCCCCGCACGATACCGACTCCGGTCTCGTCGCAGCTGGATTCGATCCCCAGGATCAGCGGCTCTGCAGTCACAGTGACTCCCCTGTCTCGATGTCGGATTCCAGCGTCCGTTCCATGATGAGCGCATCGACGCCGGCCCCGTAGTAGTCGGCTCGGATGGCGATCGCGCCAAAGCCGAGATGGCGGTACAGCTGGATTGCCGCATTGTTGTCGTGTCGCACCTCCAACAGCATTCGCTCGGCACCGCCCTCACGAGCCCATTCAAGTCCCAATCGGAGCAGACGGGTGGCCAGATCATGCCCGCGGTGATCGGGCGCGACCATCACCCGGTGCAGGTCTGCGGTGTTGCCCACCAACTGGAACGTGGCAGCGGCCAGCAATTGATCGTCGAGCCCCGGGATGATCAGCACCAGTCGGTCATCGGCGGTGAGTTCACCGTTCCAGCTGCCGATGCTCCACCGTTCGGGGGCGGTGAAACACGCCGAATCCAGTTGACTCAGATCCTGATCATGGTGCGGCTGGGCGCGGGTGATGATCATCAGGGTCTGCGCGCCGACAACCGGCGGCGCACCAGGGTCGATTTGCGGGTGGTGGCGACGCTGGCGTCGGGCTGACGAAGATACAACGGCTCGCTGCCAGCGTCCTGGAGGTCATCGATGTGGGCAGCCATCACGCCGGCATCCAACCGTCTGGGTCCCACGGCGATCCGGTCACCGAGCACCTCGGGGTACAGGTCGGCGCCCGATCCGATCAACGGCAGCTCAGGCAGGCTCGTGGGCGCGCTCACCTGTGGGCGGCCGATCCGTTGGCCGGAGGCATCGTACTGGGCCCAGTACAGCTCCTTGCGGCGCGCATCGCTGGCCACCACGAAACGACCCTGCGGGGCGGTGTCGCCGAGCACCCATTGCAAGGCCAGTACGTCCAGACTGCAGACACCTTTGGGGACCCGCACGGTCTTCGGGAATCCGTCGCCGAGGGCGGCGAGGGTTCTCGAAGTGACGATGCCGACACGCAGCCCGGTGAACGGCCCCGGCCCGACACCGACCACGTGCCGTTCCACGTCCATCAGCGTGATGCCCTGCTCTGCGCAGGCGGTGTTGATCAGCGGCTGCAACTGTTCGGAGTGGGATCGTCGGTCGTCGATCCGCCAACTCCCGTGCCAGCCGTCCCGATTGGCCAGTCCGACGCAGATGTCGGTGGAAGTGTCGACAGCGCACACCCACCCTGCGGACTTCTGCTCCGTCATTGCATCTCCTCCAGCAGATCCACTGAGGACCACCGATCACCGACACCACTGAGGTATACCACCCGGGTCTCGTCCTGCAGGTCGGCGCTGCGTTGGATGTCAATGTCCAACCGGTCCCCGCTCAACCCTTCGGCCACCCCAACGCCCCATTCGACCAAGGTCACCGAGGTGGCAAGTGACTCTTCCAGATCAAGGTCTTCCACTTCTGCGACACTGTCCAGCCGATAGGCATCGACGTGAACGAAGTCGGGTCCACCCACCAGCGACGGATGCACCCTCGACAGCACGAAGGTGGGCGAGATCACGGGTTGGTCCACCTGTAATCCAGCGCCCAATCCCTGGGCCAGGGTCGTCTTGCCGGCGCCGAGATCGCCGGAGGCGATCAGCACATCGCCCGATTGCAGCAGCCGGGCCAACCGTGCGCCCAGGTGTTGCATCGCCTCGCCGGTGGGCACCTCCACCCGGGCAGGCAGCCGGCGCGACAGCATCCAGCCGTCGGGATGGTCACGACTCACCCGGAAGCCGTGCGCCTCCCACCATCGCCTGGTCTCAGGAAACTCTCGGCGACAGAGCAGTTCCAGATCCCGCGCGCCCAGATCGGTGCACAACTCCACGGCGCCGCGCACCAAATGCTCCGCGATGCCGGAACGGCGGTACTGCGGCAGCACCGACACCCGGTGCAGCCCGGCAAGACTGCCGGTAAGGCTGAGCAGCAGGCAACCGACCAGCTCGCCGTGCAGCTCGGCGATCACCCCGGGTAGCTGCCTGAGCCGGGCCCGGACATCGTCGACGGAGTCCGACAATGCAGCCGCTGGCGGATCAACCAGTGGCCGGGCGGCGAACGCCGCCCGGATCACTGCTAGCATCTCGCCCGCGTCCTGCTCATCCGCGGCACGCAGCGTCAGGTGAGTTTCCACAACGCCACAGCTTAGTTCAACGAGTTCACCCCCCTGCCCGACGAGTGCTTGAGTGAGGGCGCATCGAGGGGCCGCTGCGGATTCGTCCCGGGCTACTGCATGCTCAACCGCTGGTTGGGTCATCACTGCTGTGGATGATCTCCACTCGTCCTGATTGCATGCCGTACATGCCCCCTACTATGTGGATCTCTCCGTTCTGCTCCATCTCGGCCAGAAGGGAGCTTTCTTGACGGATGCGCCCCAAAGTCAAGGAGACGTTCCTGCGAGCCACTGTCGTGACGAAGTCGGCGTTGGAGCTGGTTCGCTCACCGGGGAAGTCAGCGAGTGCCTCGACTGCGGGTCTTATATTGGCCACCATGCCGGTGATGTGTCCGAGCTGCACCTGGTCGATGGCTCCCTTGACGGCCCCGCAGCTTTCGTGGCCGAGCACGAGGACAAGTTTGGCGCCGGCGACCTTGCAGGCGAACTCCATGCTTCCCAGCATGTCTGTGTTGACGAAGTTGCCGGCGACTCGGGCCACGAAGATGTCACCGATGCCGCGGTCGAAGACATCCTCAACCGGAACACGGGAATCCACGCATGACAACACGATGGCTTTGGGGAACTGATCCATGGCTGCTCGCCGCACTTGGGCAACGTGGTTGCGCAACGTCACCTCACCGGAAGCGAACCGGGCGTTGCCGGCGAGCAGCATCTCCACCACGGCTGCTGGTGTGAGCTGATCCTGTTCCTCCTTTGTCAACACTGTTTCGATGAGGCCTTGGGTCTGGGTGTTGATCTGCGGGGTCATGTCGGTGTCCCTTCGTCTGATGTAGATGGTTGCGCATCGTGCGACGCGAGTAGGTGGGAGCCGCTCACGCGGTCGTGTCGCTGGATTGGGAGGCTGCATGGCGCTTCAGCCAGGTCAGGCACTGGTCAATGTCGTCGAAGGCGTGATCCTTGCCGATCAGATCCGGGATGATGTTGATCCGACGCAGCATGTCCTCGGGTTGCTCACGGATTCCGGTGAAGAGGACCTCGACACCTGCTCGTCTCAGATCAAGGATGGCGGTCTCCAGTGCGTAGAGTCCTGACTGGTCGATGTAGGGCACCCGGTCCATCCGGATGATGAGCACCCGTGTCTCCTCCGCCAGGGCGTCGATCATGTCTTGGAAGCCGGCGGTGAATCCGAAGAACAGTGGCCCTTCAAGGTGCTTGATGTACACGTGTTGGCCGTACGGGGACAGCAGAGGCGCCTCGTCGTCCCAAGGGCCGCTGTCTGCCGGTTGGAGTGTGGCACCGAGTTCTGCGAGGTCGCCTGCCCTCTTCATGAACAAGACACTGGCCAGGACAACCCCCAGGCCGACCGCGTAGATCAGGTTCCCGAAGACAGTCATGCCGAGGACGATCACGAAGACGACGGCGTCGGCTCGGGGGACAAGGAAGATGTGTCTGAGGCCTTTGTAGTCGATGATCGCCAAGCCCACGGGGATCAGGAGTCCTGCCAGCACGCTGAGCGGAATGTAGGCGGCCAGACTCCCGGCACCAAGGAGGACCACAAGAAGGAAGATGCCGTGGATCGTGCCAGACAGACGGGTGGTCCCGCCGGCCTGAATGTTGACCACCGTGCCCTTCGTGGCCCCAGCGCCAGGGATCCCACCAAACAACGCAGCCACCGAGTTACCGATGCCTTGTCCGATCAACTCGCGTTTGCTGTTGTGCTTGGTCTTGGTGAGATTGTCGGCGATCACCGACGTCAGCAGGGAATCGATACTTCCGAGCAGCGCCAAAGTCAGACCGATCTCGATGATCAGTGCGTAGTGCTCCGGAGCCACCCCGGTCATCGCGGAGATCTGCAGGCCCGGCAGCCCTGAGGGGATGTCGCCGATCAGGGGCACGTCCAGGTTGGCGATCCGAGCGACGGCGGTCCCCACAACAAGCGCCACCAGCACTGCGGGTACGGCTTTGGTGATGCGAGGAAACAGGTAAAAGGTGGCCACGGTCACAGCCCCCACCAGGACAGCGCTGGGATTGATATTGCTCAACGGTTCCGAGATGCCGGTGAACACACCCAGCACTGACTTGGGGGAGGAAGAGCCCAGGAAGGGCCACAGTTGCAGGGCGATGATGATCACCCCGACCCCGCTCATGAAGCCGGAGATCACCGGATAGGGAAAATACTTGACGTACTTGCCCACACCCAGCAAACCCAGCGCGATCTGACCCAGCCCTGCCACCAGGAACGACAACAAGACGATACCCAGCCCGGCCTGGACGCTGCCGGTGCGCTCCACAGCCAACGCCACGACGGTTGCTGACACCACGGTCATGGGACCTGTCGGACCGGATGCCTGAGTACGGGTACCACCCAACGCTGCGGCCAGGATGCCGACCGCTACGGCACCATAGAGCCCCGCGACCGCGCCAAGACCTGATTGCACCCCGAATGCCAAAGCCAATGGCAGAGCGATGATCCCGGCGACCAGACCGCCAGAGGCATCACCCTTGAGAAGAGCAAAATCGTAGAACCGTGTCGGTCCTCGAGGTGGAGCGGGTTCACTCGTTGACGGTTGCATGGATGACTGAGCCCTTCGAAAGTCAGGCTCTGTCGCGATCCTGAAGGGTGTGACTGTCACACCGTCAGATGATTTTACCTGATGGCCACGACCGGCAGTCTGCTGTTCCCACGGGCTCGCCGTCGCTGCGATCGGTCCACAGCGATCCGGCGAGACGCCCCAACAAGGGGCGAGAGCGACTCAGGACCTGTCGCCACCCGCCCACCGCTTCAGCGTGAACCGCCCCTGCCGTACCCACCCTGCTTGCCGCGACCGCCTTGGTTTCCCCCACGATCTGGGCGTCCGCCACGCTGGCGGGACCCGCTACGGTATTGGTTCCTGGCCGGCCGTTTCGGAGCAATCAGTGCCTCGAAGTCGCTCTGGGCGATCGGCTCCGAATCGATGGGCTTCGCCCCGGTGGCGTCGATCAACCTCTCCTCACCCGGGCGTACCAGCAACGGCTCCACCCGAACACCGGCCTGCTGCACCAGACGTTGCACCTGTTTGCGTTGGTGCGGCAGCACGATGGTGGCGACGATTCCACGCTCACCGGCACGCGCGGTGCGCCCGGCCCGGTGCAGGTAGTCCTTCGAGTTCATCGGTGGATCCACCTGCAGCACCAGAGAGATGTCGTCGACGTGGATGCCGCGGGCCGCTACGTCGGTGGCCACCAGAACTGGCACCGAGCCTTCTTTGAATGCGGACAGCATCCGAGTGCGAGCACCCTGGGTGAGGCCGCCGTGCAGGGGACCTGCCATCACCCCGGCAGCACGCAACTGTTCAGACACCCGGTTGGCGCCCATCTGGGTGCGGACAAAGACCAGCGTCCGTCCCCCACGGTTCGCCACCTGCGCGGTGACGGGGTTCTTGTCGTGCGGTGCACAGTGCAGCAACTGGTGCTCCATCGTGGTCACCGAGGCGCGATCGCTGTCCACCTCGCGGGTGACCGGATCGTGCAGGTAGCGCTTCACCAGGGTATGCACGGCACCATCCAGGGTGGCCGAGAACAACAACCGCTGCCCATCGGAGGGCACCGCGTCCAGCACTGTCGTGACCGCGGGCATGAAACCCAGATCAGCCATGTGGTCCGCCTCGTCCAACACCGTGGTCAACACCTGGGACAGGTCGACCGCACCCTGTTCCATCAGGTCGATCAAGCGTCCTGGTGTGGCGACCACCACGTCGACGCCACGTTCGAAGGCCCGCAGCTGCGGGCCGTAGGCCATGCCGCCTGCAACCAGGGTGAGGCTCTCACCCATCGCCCTGGCCAGCGGGGAGAGCACGTCGGCGACCTGAAGTGCCAGTTCCCGAGTAGGCACCAGCACCAAACCACGCACCGCGCCGCCTGCAGACTCGGCCGCAGCGATCCTGGTCAGCATCGGCAAACCGAATCCGAGGGTCTTGCCCGAACCGGTTCGGCCTCGGCCCAACACGTCGCGACCGGACATTGCATCGGGGATGGTGGCAGCCTGAATCGGGAAGGGCTGGGTGACACCCCCCCTCTCCAGAGCGGCGACCAGCACAGCCGGCACACCCAGTGCGCCGAAGCCTTCGGCCACGTCGACACCGCTGGTGTCGATGTCGCCCAGATCTCCCGATTCCCAGCTCATCATGTCGCCGGAATCGGGACGCTCAGCACTGCGGGAGGCGTACCGGCGGCTGTCACGCTGCTCGTCATGGGTGAACCTGTCGCCACGCTCATGTCGAGGACCCCAGTTCTCATGTCGAGGTGCCCGCGCCGGATGGCTGCGTTCACCGCCACGCTCCCGGGAACTGTCACGGGAGTCGTCAGAGCCGGAGGCATCGGGGCGGAAATCCGGACGGCGACGATCGTCGCGCCGGCGATCATCACCTCGGAAGTCATCACGGCGCCGATCATCACCCCGCCAGTCATCACGACGGCGCGAGTCGCGCCGACGATCATCACCATCGGGGCGACCCGGTGAACGGTCGTCCTGGCCAAGGCCAGCAGAAGAATCGGAACGGCTCGACGAGCTCTTGTCGTCGTTCCACCTCGACCGCTTGGGGCGATCGTCGTTCCAGCCATGATCGTCCCTCCGGGAGCGATCATCCCCGCGGGGGCCGTCGTCCCTCCGCGAGCGATCATCCCTGCCGGGGCCGTCATCCCTGCGAGGGCGATCGTCCCAGCGGGGGCCGTCTTCTCTGCGGGAGCGATCGTCCCTGCGGGGGCGATCGTCCCTGCGGGGGCCATCATCCCTGCGGGGGCCGTGCTCCCTGCGGGGGCCGTCGTCACGGCCAGAGTCCTGCGAGCGGTAGTCAGCGAAGCGTCGCCCACCCCTGTCGGTGGTTCGCTCGTCGGTGGAATAGCGGTTGTCCTCGCGACGGCGAGCGCCGTCGAACTCCTCCTGGCGCTCGCTGCGCGGGCGACCGCCACTACGACGCGGGGGGCGCCCCTTCACTGCTCGCTCGGCGGCAGTCCAACGGTTCTTGGGTGTGCCGTCGGCTTTCGACGACTTGACCTTGCGACCGGTCTTTCGGCCTTTCGGAGTGGGGCGTGGCATGTGGTACTCAATTCTGGGTGTGGCCCGATGACGGACCGGTGGCCCCCAAATTCACATCTTCGGGGGGGCGCAACGCATGACAAGGCGGCACGGCTACGTGTGTGTGGATGCTGGAAATCCGAGAGGTCTCGGCAGCGGGAGCGAATTGGTCGCTTCTCTCAACCGCTGCAACTCATTCGCATCATCTGCGTCATGGTGACGCAAGGTCTCACCTTATCACTCAGCCGGACGGCAGCCCAAAAGCCGCTCGTCAACGCGCTCCGTTCATCGTGACGAGGCCAACGGTTCACTCTTGTCACCGAAGGTTCACCCGCATCAGGGGTTCGCTGCAAGAAGCTGTTCCGGGGGGTCGGCTACCATTTGAAGTGTGAAGGTGACATTCGTCGCGGAGAGTTTTCTCCCCCAGGTCAATGGCGTGACGAATTCCGTACTGCGGATGCTGGAACACCTCCGCAACACAGGCCACGACGCCATGGTCATCGCACCGTCCGAGTCAGACAAGGTTCCTGCGCAGTACGCCGGTTTCCCGGTGTATTCGGTACCGTCGTTGGGCCTTCCGGGTTACAGCGACGTGCGGGTGTCGGCCGCCACCCAACGCGGCATCGAGCGACTGCTGATCAACCATGAACCTGACGTGCTGCACGTCGCAGCCCCCTTCGCCGTGGGGTACAAGGCACTGCTCAGCGCGGCGAAACTACACATCCCCAGTGTCGCGCTGTACCAGACCCAGCTTCCCGCATACGCCGGACGCTACGGGGTGCCGGCACTGGAGGCCGTGCTCTGGGCACGGCTGAAGCGAGCCCACAGCCTCGCGACACTCAACTTCGCACCATCAACCCACGCCAGGGAACAACTCATTGCCCATGGAATCCCTCGAGTCGGCATCTGGGCCCGCGGTGTTGATTCGGTGCGTTTCCACCCGGCGAACCGCGACCACGAGCTGCGCGCCCGCTGGGCACCGAACGGTGAACGCATCATCGGCTACATGGGCAGGCTCGCGAACGAGAAGCGGGTGGCCGATCTGGCGGCACTGAATGACGTTCCGAACACCCGGATCGTCATTGTCGGCGACGGCCCCGATCGAAACATGCTGGAATCGCTGCTGCCGCAGGCGATCTTCACCGGTCAAAAGCTCGGCGAGGCTCTGCCGCGGCACCTGGCAAGCTTCGACCTGTTCGTGCACACCGGCGATCTGGAGACGTTCGGGCAGGCGATTCAGGAAGCCGAGGCCAGCGGTTTGCCTGTGATCGCTCCCGGCCGAGGCGGACCGGTCGACCTGATCGACCCATCTCGCACCGGATGGCTGTACACCCCCGGCGACCTGCGCCAAATGCGATCCCACGTCGTCGACCTCATCGGTGACGACGCCAAACGGGCCGCCTTCGGCCGGGCTGCGCGTGCGTCAGTCGAGCACCGCACCTGGCCATTCATCTGTGCCCAGCTGGTACAGCACTACGAACAGGCCATCAAAGTCGGCGCACCCCGCCCGGGACTGACTCGAATCCTCTGAAAGCGGCAACCGTGTCGCTCACGGCGCGTGCCATCACGTCGGGAGGGTGCGGTCCGGGCATCCGGCTGCTTGTCAAGGCCTGGATGGAGGCACCCAGGATTGCTGCATCTGGCGCCGAGAGGCCTGCTGCCAGGAGCGACCCGCAGATTCCGGCCAGGACGTCCCCCGATCCGGCCTGCGCGGTCCATGCCGGACCGGCGACCGCCAACGTGACCTGACCGGTGGAACTCACCACGTACTGGGTGGCACCCTTCAGCAGCACCGTGCAGCCGAATCGTTCGGCGGCCATCGTGGCACGTCGGATCGGATCAGCTTCCACCTCCCAATGCTCCAGATCAAGCAGTCGGGCCAGCTCTCCGGCGTGCGGGGTGATCAGGCAGTTTCCGGGGACTTCGTCGGGTCCCAGCATCGGCAGCAAGGCGATCGCATCGGCGTCCAGCACCATTCGCGCACCGTCTGCCAGTCGGGTGCGTAGTCGGCTCAGATTCTGAGAGTCCGTACCCCACCCGGAGCCGAGGACCCATGCCTGTACCCGCCCTTCCGCCGTCACCACGCTGGGTGCCTGCCGAATCACCAGGTCTGCCACCGGTTGTGGCCCGACACAGCGCACCATGCCGGCGCCTGCGTGCAGCGCGCCGAGCACCCCCAACACTCCGGCGCCGGGATAGTCGACCGATCCGGTGTCCATTCCCACCACGCCACGGCTGTACTTGTCGCTGCCGGCATCTGGTTTCGGCCACAACCGGGCGACATCTGCCGGTTCTGCCTGCCGCACATCGTCACCGGCCAGACCGAGCCCGATGTCGGCCACCAGTACCGCGCCACAGACATCCCTTGCTGGTGCGGCCACGTGACATGTCTTGGGCGCCGCGAAGGTGATGGTGGTGCTGGCCACGAAGCATTCGGTGACGGCATGAGAATCCGCTTCCAGGCCCGAGGGCAGATCGACAGCCAACAGCGGCGGCGCCAGATCGGCCAGCTCGGCCGACAGGCCCCTCAAAGATTCCGGCAACCCTGCCCGACCGCCGATCCCGGTCACCGCATCGATCACCAGGTCACAGTCGGCGACCAGTTGGGCAGCCTGCACCAGATCCACCAGTTGGCACCCCGCAGCGAGCGCTGCAGCCGTGCCGTCCGGGTGGGTCTTCCCAAAAACCGGCAAGATCCAGATCCGGGCGCCGTCGCGGCACAGCTGGCTGACGGCGAACAGTCCGTCGCCGCCGTTGTTGCCGGCGCCACAGAGCAACAGCAGCCGGGCACTGGCAAGACCGGGGCCCAGCATTGTCCGCGCCGTGTCCGCCACCACGGCTGCGGCCACCTGCATCAGGTCCGTCTCGGGGTGGGCTGTGAAGTACTCGTCCTCGGCTCGCCGGATCGCAGCCGCCGTCTGGATCGTGATCATGTGCGCTCACAGACGACCTGCGCGACCGCAAGGCCCGCGTCGTGACTCAGTGACAGGTGGATGGCGTTCACGCCCAGTTCCTCAGCGCGATGCAGCACCGAACCGCGCACCTCGAAACTCGGTTGGCCCGACGGTGATCTGATGACGGTCGCGTCCAGAAAGCTCAGCCCGGGGGGTACTCCCAATGCCTTGGCGAGGGCCTCCTTGGCGGCGAATCGTGCTGCCTGGGAGTGCATCGGCAGCTCCAGCTCCGCTGCTGTCAGCACCCGACGTGCCACCCCGGGACGACGCTCAACCATCGCCGTCCACCGCTCAATGCTGCACACATCGATACCTGTCCCCACTATCGCCACACCTCGACTCTGCCAGATCCACCGGCAACCGGCACCGCTCTGACAGGATGGCCTCGCTCTGACAGGATGGCCTCGCTCTGACAGGATGGCCTCGCTCTGACAGGATGGCCTCGCTC
>JAGXHS010000182.1 GCA_024636075.1 Propionibacteriaceae bacterium | reverse complement strand
GGCTGAACCAGATCCTTCAATTGGTCGGCCACCCAGTCGACGCCGAAACTGTTCACCCCGCTCATCACCATGTCGGCGCCCTCGAAGGCCGTCTTGGCGTCCGCGAGCTGGTAGGCGGTGACCCCGTCGTTGACCTTCAGATCAAGGTTCGGATGCACGCCACTGTTCTGGATCGAGGCGATGATGTCCTCGTCCAGATGAGTGCCCACCAGAGCCACTTCGTGGCCGTTGTCGGTCAGGGGCCAGGTCAGGGCGGTCGCCATGATCCCTGCTCCCAGGATTGCTATTTTCGCCATGGTGTCGTTGCACCGTTCCTTTCGGGTTAGCTGTCAGTTGACGTGTTCAGCGGGGGATGCCGACGGGCGGACCCTGCCCCTCGACGGTCCTGGTGAAAGTGGCGAACCCTGGGGTCAGGGTCGGACGGCGATCTTCACACCCAACTGGTTGCGCACGGCGTCCACCGCCTCATCGATGTCAGCAAGCCGGAACTCGTGGCTGACGACGCTCTGTGCGTCGATCACTCCACAGGACAGCAGGTCCACGGCGCGCACCACGTCTGCGCGCCGTGCATTCGAGCCTCCAGTCACCTGTAGCTCCTTGTAGTGGATCAGATTCACGTCCACCTCTGCCGAGCTGCCCTTGGGGAAGCCGGCGAAGTAGTTCACCCGGCCTCCGATCCCCGCCAGCTGCAGTGCCTGGTTGGCCAGCGGCAGAGCACCGATGGCGACCACGACCACGTCTGCTCCGCGTCCGGAGGTGACCTCATCGACCACTGCTTGCAGGTCCTCGGTGCTCGGGTCCACGGTGTGGGTGGCGCCGACCCGTTGGGCAACTTCGCGGCGGCCGGCGGACCGGTTGGTGACGATGATGTTCCGGGCACCACTGATCCGGGCGATCTGGGTGTGCAAAAGACCGATGGCGCCCGCGCCAAGGACCACCACCGTGTCACCGGGGACCGTAGCCACCTGGTTCGCTCCGTTCAGCACGCATGACAAGGGTTCGGCGAGGCACAGGGCTGTTGCGGGCAGTTCATTCGGGGTGAGGATCACGTTGCCGCTTTTCACCGCTCGGGATGGCACCAGCAGGTGCTCGGCCAGCCCGCCGTCCAATGCGTAGCCGAACAACTCCAGATTGGCGCACAGGTGCTCACGCCCGGCGAGGCACGCTGGGCAATGGTTGCACGAGACCACGATGGATATCGTCGCCTGGCGACCCACCTCGATGCCGTCCACACCGTCACCGACGCTCTCGATCCGGCCGGCGATCTCGTGTCCGAGGATCACTCCTGGTCGGACACCAGCAGTCTTCTGCCCATTGATCAGCCGCAGATCCGTGCCGCACAAAGTGGTGGCCTCCACTTTCAGCAGCACCTCGCCGGGGCCCGGTTCTGGAGTGTTGCGCTCGGTCAGTCCGAAGTCGTTCGGCGCCTGCAACACGGCTGCTCGCATAGCCACCCTTCCCACTGGTCAGTCGTGATGAACTCTATGTCCAAACTCACACACATGGCGTGAATTTCCACATATCTTGGCTGTGAGCCACACCACAGTCGTCACCCGGGAGGACGTGCAATGACGCGCTTGACCAACCAACCTGATGACTTTCCCGCGGAGGCGGTGGCCGGCTTCGCGGATGCCTTCGATCGCTACGTGAAAGCCACCTTCGGTGGTGTGGTGCGCTCAACCAGGACCCGTCAGGGCAAGGTGGCGCTGGTGGTCGGCGGCGGCTCGGGCCACTACCCGGCGTTCGCCGGTTGGGTGGGTCAGGGCTTCGCAGATGGTGCCGTCTGCGGCAACATCTTCTCCTCGCCGTCGGCCTCGCAGGCGTACTCGGTCTGTAAGGCCGCCGACCGGGGCGCCGGAGTGTTCATCGGGTTCGGCAACTATGCCGGTGACGTACTGCACTTCGGTCAGGCCGTGGAGCGGCTCGCCAGCGACGGCATCGATGCCCGCACACTTCTGGTCACTGATGACATCGCGTCCGGTCCGCCGGAAGAGCACCAGAAGCGCCGTGGCATCGCCGGTGACCTGCCGGCATTCAAGATCACCGGCGCCGCGTGTGAAGCAGGGCTCGACATCGACCAGGTGGAGCGAGTCTTCAACCTTGCCAATGATCGGATTCGTTCCTTCGGGGTCGCCTTCGGCGGCTGCACCCTTCCCGGGGCTGACCATCCGCTGTTCACGGTGCCCGCTGGCCGGATGGGTATCGGTCTGGGGATCCACGGCGAGCCCGGGATCGAGGAGGCGGATCTGGGCAGTGCCGCCGACCTCGCCCAGACGCTCGTCGACGGCCTGCTGAACGATCGTCCGGAGGGTTCCGGGGAGCGGGTGGTGGCGATCCTGAACGGTCTGGGTGGGACCAAGTACGAGGAGATGTTCGTGCTCTGGCACGGCGTGCAGAAGCATCTTCGGCAGGCGGGCATCGAGATTGCCGACTCCGATGTTGGTGAGTTCGTCACCAGCCTGGACATGGCGGGGGTGTCACTCACGCTGGTATGGCTGACCGACGAGCTGGAGAAGTACTGGTTGGCGCCCTGCGACACTCCGGCCTACCGGCGCGGGTCGGTGGAACCGGCTGGACGCGACGACGCCGAGCTGTCGAAGGAGCCCACAGCCGTCGAGATCGGCGAGGCCGGCAGCCAACCGAGCCGGAAGGCGGCCGCCCTCGCGGCGAGTCTGTTGACCGCGGTGGCGGACCGGTTGAAGCAGGACGAGGCCGAACTCGGCGACATGGACGCGATCGCCGGCGACGGCGACCACGGCACCGGAATGGCCCGGGGTTCGCGAGCTGCCCGCGATGCCGCCGCCGACGTCGTCAAGCGCCATGCCGGGGCACAGACCACGCTGAACGCTGCCGGCGCCGCTTGGTCAGAGGGCTCGGGTGGCACGTCCGGTGCGCTGTGGGGCGCTGCGCTGAACGCGGTGGGCAATCTGCTTGGTGATCAGAAGGCACCTGACCGGGACACCCTGAGCGGGTTGCTGCGGGCCGGGTTGGACGCGGTCACGCGACTTGGCGGCGCCCAGCTGGGCGACAAGACAATGGTGGATGCGATGGCCCCGGCTGCCGATGCCTACGAGGTGGCGATGGCAGCCGGCGACGAGCCGATCGATGCTGCCCGGAAGGCGGTCGAAGCTGCCGAGCAGGGCGCCGAGTCCACCCGCGACATGGTGGCGAAGCTGGGCCGGGCCAGGCCGCTGGGGGAGAAGTCGCGGGGCACGGCCGACCCGGGGGCGGTGAGCCTGTCACGGGTGCTGAGCACAATCGTGGACCAGTTGACGTCCTGACAGGTCGTCGCCAGTGACAACCGCTGGGGTCTGTTCAGTCGGATGACCATGTCACAAGCCTGACCGCTCACCATCCCTTGGCGCTACGTGGTCTACTGGACGACGACATTCGACGGGTGTCGAACGAGACGACAAGGAGCGCGCGCAGGTGAACGATGCGGTGATCGAAGTCGAGAACTTTCGGATGGACTTCGGGTCCACGAACGTGATCGACGATCTGAGTTTCGACGTCCGTCGAGGTGAGACGTTCGGGTTGCTCGGATCCAACGGGTCGGGGAAGACCACAACGATTCGGGCACTGCTGGGGATCTACCAGCCGACCGCCGGTCGCCTCACGGTCGAGGGTGAGGTCTTCTCGCCGCGGCAGGGGGCCAGGCTCGGGTACCTGCCGGAGGAGCGCGGCCTCTACCGCAAGGAATCGGTCGAGGCGGTGATGGTCTACTTCGGCCGGTTGAAGGGTCTGAGCGCCGCGGAGGCCAAGCGTTTCTCCGCTGACTACCTGGAACGGATCGGGATGGCCGACAAGGCATCGGTCCGGCTGGACAAGCTGTCCGGTGGTCAGCAGCAGAAGGTGCAGCTCGGCGTGACGATCATGAACGACCCCTCGATCCTGATCCTGGACGAACCCACCAAAGGCTTCGACCCGGTCAATCGGCGGCTCTTGATGGATCTGCTCAACGAGCGCCGCGACAAGGGCGCCACGGTGATCATGATCACCCACCAGATGGACGAGGTGGAACGGTTGTGTGACCGGGTGCTGTTGCTGAAGGATGGAGCAGCGGAGGCGTACGGGACGATTCCCGAGGTGCAGGACCAGTACGGGGGCCGGAGGTTGCGGATCAGTTTTTCCGGCCACCTGCCCACCTCGCAGAGCTACCGGGCGATGATCAACGAGGCCAACTACGCCGAACTGGACATCGCTGACGACGCCGACACCAACGCGATCCTGGCCGAGTTGATCAATCAGGGGGTGCAGGTGCGAAGCTTCGAAGTGGCGCCGATCAGCATGGAGGAGATCTTCCTGCAGGTCTATGGGTCAGCAGCAGTGGCTGAGGGGGACTGATGCACAATCTCACCACTGTGGTTTCGTTCGAGTTCCTGCGCACCATCACCAAACCGAAATTCTGGCTGCTCTCGTTGGCTGTGCCCGTCATGATCGGCCTGGTTGTTGCCCTGAGCGCCTTCAGCAACTCGACCGCGCAGGACACCACCAACTCCAGCGAGGCCGGGTTCGCCTATCTGGACAACTCCGGCCTGATCGACCCAGCGGTCGCCCACGCGATGGGCGGCACGTCGGTCACCGATGCCGCCGCCGCGCGCCAGCAGGTGATCGACGGCAAGCTTGACGGGTTCCTCGAGTTCCCCGCCGATCCGGTCACCGAACCGGTGCTGATCGCCGCCCAGGACAAGGGCTTGTTCGAGAGCGGTCGGTACTCGGCTGTGGCCAACGCGCTGATGAAGCAGTCAGTCGCTCAGCGGATCGGCGACAGGCAACTGGCAACCCTGGCTGTCCAACCGATCAGCACCGACACCACCAGCTACACCGACGGACAGGTGTCCAAGGGGCCGTTGAGTCTGCTGCTGCCGGGAATGTTCCTGATCCTCTTCTACATGGCAGTGGTGATGCTGGGCAACCAGATGCTCAACGTGACCCTGGAAGAAAAGGAGAACCGGGTCACCGAAATGATCCTGACGATGATGAACCCGACGACGTTGATCGTCGGGAAGGTCATCGCTCTGGTCCTGATCGGGCTGCTGCAGGCCTTGGTGGTGGCGGTACCCGGGATCGCGGCGCTGTTCATCCTGCCACGGACCTTCAACTTGCCCCAGTTCGACCTGGCTTCGATCCCGATCGAGTTCGGACCGTTGGCGATGGGATTCGCCATCTTCGTCAGCGGGTTCCTGCTGTTCGCCGGCATGCTGGTCGCAATCGGCGCGGTGATGCCCAGCGCCAAGGAAGCCGGCTCAGCCTTCGGTGTGGTGGTCGTGCTGCTCTTTCTTCCGCTGTACGCATTCGCGCTCATCGTCAGTGATCCGACCGGGTTGGTGTCCACCGTGTTCACCTACTTCCCGCTGACCGCACCGGTGACGGCGCTGCTCCGCAACGCCACCGGAAACCTCGCCTGGTGGGAGGGCTTGCTGGTGGTGGGCATCATTGGGACCTTTGCCGCGATCTTCCTCTCGGTGGGCGTGAAACTGTTCCGCACCGGAGCCATCAGCTACAACAGCAAGGTCAGCATCCGGCGGGCCCTGGGCCGTTGAATCCCGAAAGACCGCGCGTCGTGAGCCGGCTGCGAGGACACTGATATCGTCGTCCGCGATGTCTACCCGGTGGTGACCATCGGGCACAGCTGAAGACCCGTCACGACGGGCAGGGAGGAACCGCTGATGACTGTCGCCGAATCCGTGCCCACAATACTGGTGTTGGAGGACGGTCGGGTCTTTCGTGGTTCGTCCTTCGGGGCTGTCGGCGAGTGCTTCGGTGAAGCGGTCTTCTCGACCGGCATGAGCGGCTACCAGGAGACCCTCACCGATCCCAGCTACCACCGCCAGGTGGTGGTAGCCACCGCGCCCCACATCGGCAACACCGGGTGGAACGACGAGGACGACGAGTCGTCGCGGATCTGGGTCGCTGGCTACGTGGTGCGGGACCCGGCGCGGCTGGCTTCCAGCTGGCGAGCCCGGCGCAGCCTGGACGAGGAACTCGTCACGCAGCAGATCGTCGGAATCAAGGAGGTGGACACCCGCGCCCTCACCCGTCATCTGCGCGAGCGCGGCGCAATGCGCGTCGGTATCAGCTCGCTCAACACCGACGCCGATGCCCTGTTGCAGAAGGTGCGGGAGTCCCCGTCGATGCTCGGAGCCAACCTGGTCGACGACGTCAGCACCACCGAACCGTACGTGATCCCCGCAGATGGGCAGAAGCGCTTCACGGTTGCGGCCGTGGATCTTGGTATCAAGACGATGACGCCTGCGCAGATGGCCCAACGCGGCATCGAGGTGCATGTGCTGCCCGCCGACACCACAGCCACCCAGATCCGGCAACTGAAACCCGACGGAGTGTTCTTCTCCAACGGCCCCGGTGATCCGGCCGCAGCCGAACACGCCACCGCTCTGCTGCGTGAGCTGTTGGGCGACGGTCTGCCGTTCTTCGGCATCTGCTTCGGCAACCAGATCTTCGGCCGCGCGCTCGGATTCGGCACCCACAAACTGAAGTACGGCCACCGGGGGATCAATCAGCCGGTGATGGATCGCACCACCGGCAAGGTGGAGATCACCGCCCACAACCACGGCTTCGCCGTGGACG
>JAGXHS010000181.1 GCA_024636075.1 Propionibacteriaceae bacterium | reverse complement strand
GGTCTCGTAGTGGACTTGACTGGCGTCGACGCGTTCCACGTGGGCACCAACAATGGGCTGCACGTCGCGTTCCCGGAACAGCGAAGTGGTCCACAGCTCGCTGCTCATCTCGAACCCCATGTCGTCGAACGTCATCCCGTCGACGCCGAAGTCGCCGAGCTGTGCCTCGTTGGTCAGGTACACCAAGGTCGCACGCTCCCGCACCCCCGCCTCGCGCAGTTCGTGATCCACGTTGAAGGTGTATTCGAATGCCGCCCCTTCGCAGGTGCAGGTGCCGTGACCCATGCCCACCACCAAGGTCTGCGGCATGCCCTCCCTCAGCTTGTCGATGGTGCTACGCAGCGCTGCCGCGGCCTGTGTGGCGTGGCCGGCGGTACACACCGAAACGGTGTGTCCGCTGTCAGGACCGAGCCCCTCGGTGGCCTCGAACTTCAGCTTCGGACCGGTTGCGTTGATCAGGAAGTCGTATCGCAGTGTCTCCACGCGACCTGCCGAAGCCGGGTCCGTGTATTCGATGTCGACACCACCCCGCGGATTGCTGTCATCGCCTTCTGGTCGAATGGCGATCGCCTTCGCCTGCTTGAACGTGATCCCCTTTCGCCGGTAGACCGGCGCCAACTTGAACAACACCTTCTTGGCGGGCATCTTCCCCACACCGACCCAGATGTTCGAGGGAATCCAGTTCCACAGTGAGTTCGGCGAGACCACGGTGATCGTGTGTTCCTTACCCAACAGCCGACGAAGATGCAGCGCGGCGGTGTGCCCTGAGATGCCGGCTCCGAGGACGACGACGTCCGACATGAGATTCTCCTGTTCAATCCACGCAACGATGCGTGGTGATAACCCTCAACGGTACCAATGCAAGGAAGCGGTGGTGGGCAATTAGGTCATACTGGCGTGAGCGCCTCGCCGGGACTCGATGATGGATTGATGAAGAGGACCAGCGCCGGGCGAGCGGTAGAGGTATCCGTGCACGGGAACGTGCAAGGGGTGGGTTTCCGGATGAACACCATGATGCGGGCCGACGACCAAGGTGTCGTCGGATGGGTCAAGAACCAGTACGACGGGTCTGTCAGCGCCTGGTTCGAAGGTGATCCCGACTCGGTTCAACACATGATCGACTGGTGTCGGAGCGGTTCTCGCTTCTCTGATGTTGCCCGCGTCAAAGTCACTGAGCGCTCGCCCGAGGGCCACCGGAACTTCACAATCCGCTGACCGGACGCCCACGTGGGGATTCAGTCGGTCCGCAACATCTGTGAATCGAGCAGCTTTTCCGGAATGCCCAGGCCCTCGATCAGTGCCAACGCGTCCGGTCGTAGCTTGCTGCACAACTCGTTGACCGTCCGGACGACCCGCTTGGACCGGCTCGCCGACATCCGGTTGTGCTCCAGGAACCATCCGCGATCGGCCTCGAGCCGGGACAGTGCGTACAGGTCGCAGAGGCGATTCAGTACCGCGTGGGTGGCTTCGTCCTCGCAGCTCTCGACGCCGACGATGAAGGCATCGAGCACCACTCGTTCGGTGTGCACCCGCGCCGCGTACACCATGTGGTCCTGGAGGGCGTTGTAGGCGTCGAAGGCGTCCTGCCCGCGCGTCTTCCTTGCGGCGCGCATCCTGTTCGCCAACCCCTCCACCACGTGTTGCTCACGCTCCTCGAACATCCAGGCGTGCCAGCCGCGGTCACGGACCGGCACCTCGCCGGTTCGCCGTTTCGCCGCGGACACCAGACGCTCGATGACGACTCTGCCCGTGCTGCGCTCCATCACCGTGCGACCGACCATGGAGGCTGCCTGCTGCACCGTGCCAAGCATGTCGAGGTCACCCCACATCTGGCGGTACTCCAGCAGCTGTGCCTTGGTGACCAGTTGCTCCAGGACCGTGTTGTCGCCCTCGAAGGTGGCGAACACGTCAACGTCGCGACGCAGTGTGGTCAGACCGTTCTCACTGATGAAGCCTGCGCCACCGCAGGCCTCGCGGCACATCTGCACGGTGTCATTGGCGAAACGGCTGTGCATCACCTTCAGTGCGGCGGCGCGAGCCTCCAGCTCACGTGAACGCAGGTCATCGCGGACCTCGGCTTCCTGCACCCGCACGAGCATTTCCACGGACTCGTTGTGCGCGAACCCGAGCGCATATGAGGTGGCGATCGCAGGGAGGAGCTTGCGCTGGTGGGACAGGTAGTCCATCAGCAGCACGCCCTTCTCCGAGCCGGGTGCGGGGAACTGCCGACGTTGTTCGGCGTAGCGGGTGGCGATCGAGAGGGCCTTGCGGGCGGTGATGCCGGCGCTGGCGCCGACGCACACCCGACCGCGCACCAATGTGCCCAGCATGGTGAAGAATCGGGCGTTGTCGCTTGCGATCGCTGAGACGTACTCGCCGTCCTCGCTGACGCCTCCGTAGCGATTGAGTAGGTATTCCCGGGGCACGCGCACCTGATCGAACGAGATCGTGCCGTTGTCGATGCCCAGCAAGCCACCCTTGTGGCCGTTGTCACCGAGGTTCACCCCGGGAAGCGGATTGTTGTCGGCGTCACGCAGCGGGACCATCACCACATGGATCCCGTGGTTGGTGCCGCTGACCACCAGCTGGCCGAACACGGCTGCCATCCGACCGTCCACTGCGGCATTGCCGATGTAGGTCTTGGTGGCGGTCGGCCGGGGCGAGTCAATCACGAACTCCTTGCTGGATCGATCCCAGCTGACGGTCGTCTCCAGGTTCTGAACGTCAGATCCGTGCCCCACCTCTGTCATCGCGAAACATCCGGGCAGCTCCAACGAGACGATCTTCGGCAGCCACTCAGTGAGGTGGTACGCGGTACCGAGGTTCTGCACCGCGCCGCCCCACAATCCGAACTGGACACCCGACTTGATCGTCAGCGACAGATCCCCGTGGGCGAGGGTCTCGAAGGCGATCACAGCGGCGGCCGTGTCGGCGGGCTTGCCATCGATGGGGAAGCCCGCATTCGCCAAGCCCCGGTCGGTCAACAACTGCAACTTCGCGAAGGTCCAGGCGCGAGCTTCGGCCATTGACTGGCCATCGTCTCGCAACACGTCCTCGGGGTTCAGTTCGGCGCGCCCCGCAGCGCGCCCCTCGGCATACGGTCCGTCCAGCGCTGTGCGCAGGCTGGCACCCAACTCGCTCAGCTGCTCCTGATCGGTAGTGGCCATTGCCACGACACCAGCTGGGGCCTGCTCGCCCGGGGCGAGTTCGGATTCGTGTTCGGTCATGGTCCTGGTCATGCTTCTCCTTTGTCGCGATCTGCTCCGGAGTCTCGATCGGGGGTGGGCTGGGGGGTCGGCGAACCGCCGGGCGTTCCCGGCAGCATCTGGGCGAACAGGTCCGTCACTTCCTGCGCGATCTCCTCGCGAGGGCGGGGGTCGGCAGCGTTCAGCCAGGTATTGGCGACAGCGCGCACGAAGCCGACCACCCCGTGCCCCCATGTCGTGGCCGGGGTGGGGTCCGCTCCGCGGGCCCGGAGCTGGCCTTCCAGCACCGTACTCACCTGGTTGCCGATGCGTTCGCTCAGACCGTTCATGGGGTCCTCGCCAGCAGGCAGTTGCGGTCGATTGGCGATGAATCGGTAGATGTTGGGATCGCGTTCGACCAGTCCCAGATAAGCGGATGCCAGCTCGTGCAGCAGCTGGTGCAGGTTTGCCTCATGATTCAGCGATGGTTGGTTGTTCAGGGCTGGCGCGAGTTTGCCAAGGATGTACTGGGTGACGGAATCCACCACGGCGAGGTACAGGCCGGTGCGGTCGCCGAAGTGTCGGTAGATGACCGTCTTCGAGGTCCCGGCCTCGGCAGCGATGTCGTCCATGCAGACGGCCGGGCCGTTCTTGCGGATGGCCCACAAGGTGGACTCCACCAGTTCCCTGCGCCGCGTGGCACGGTGCGCCTGCCAGCGGGCGTCGCGGCCGTCGACGATTGTGGTCATGTGAACAAGATACCCGACACTTTCAGTATCTGCTACTCTTCGTATCGAGTATCTCACCCCGGCACATCCCTGCCCGCGCGTCTGTATCGTGGGCCGCGGCCGGGCACCAATGGATCCACGCGAAAGGACAACACATGTCGAACCCCACCCAGCGAACAGCCGTCATCGTCGGCGGAAACCGGGTGCCGTTCGCCCGCGCTGGTCGCGACTACGCGGCGGCCTCGAACCAGGACCTGATGCTGGCGGCGCTCAACGGGCTCGCTGCCCGGCACGGCCTCGCCGGCGAACGCCTGGGAGAGGTCGTCGGCGGCGCGGTGCTGAAGCACGCGCACGACTTCAACCTGACCCGCGAAGCAGTACTCGGCTCGGCGCTCGATCCGCACACACCGGCCTGTGACCTGCAGCAGGCCTGCGCGACGGGCCTTGAGTCCGTGCTCTACGTCGCCAACAAGATTCGTCTGGGTCAGCTCGACAACGGCATCGGCGCTGGTGTGGACAGCGCCTCCGACGTACCGATGGCCGTGGGTGACGGGTTGCGCAGGGCCTTGTTGAAGCTCAACTCGGCCAAGACGCTCGGTGCCAAAATGGCCGCGTTGAGCAGTGTTCGGCCCGGCCATCTCGTACCGGAACCACCGAAGGTGGTTGAGCCCCGCACCGGGTTGTCGATGGGGGAGCACCAGGCTCTGACCACCAAGGCGTGGGGCATCACCCGCGAAGCCCAGGATGAATTGGCGCTGGCCAGCCATCTCAACATGGCGCGTGCGTGGGATACCGGATTCTTCGATGACCTGGTGACGGGCTTCCGTGGAGTCACCCGGGACCAGGGTGTCCGGGGAGACACCTCGATGGAGAAGCTGAGCAAGTTGCCGGTCGTCTTCGGCAAGGGTGCCGACGGGACCATGACTGCCGGCAACTCAACCGGGATGTTCGACGGAGCCTCCACGGTGCTGCTCGCCGAGGAGTCGTGGGCCAACGAGCGTCACCTGCCGAAACTGGCCAAGGTGGTGGACGCCGAGGTGGCCGCAGTTGACTTCACCACTGGCGCCGAAGGACTGTTGATGGCACCGGTCAGGGCGATTCCGCGTCTGCTGCAGCGAAATGGCATCAGTTGGCAGGACTTCGACCGCTACGAGATCCACGAGGCCTTTGCCGCCACCGTGCTGTGCACCCTGACAGCGCTCAACGACCCCGAGTACTGCCAGCAGACCCTGGGTCTGGATGATGCTCTGGGAGAGATCGACCGCAGCAAGCTGAACGTGAATGGTTCGTCACTGGCCGCCGGTCACCCGTTTGCCGCCACCGGTGGACGGATCGCTGCTTCACTGGCAAAAATGCTGCACGAACTGGGTCCGGGTTCCCGGGGGCTGATCTCGGTGTGCGCTGCGGGTGGCCAGGGAATCGTCGCAATTCTGGAAGGAATGTGATCATGAAGCTCAGTCTTGGAACGGTGTTGGACAATCCCATCGGCAAGAAGCTGATCCGCAAGGCGGGCGTGCCGGAAGGCGCGGAGCTGCGCCGCGGTCGCGTTCGAGGCGCGGGGCCTGTGGTGCTGTCCTCTCTGGGTGGCGGTGAGCTCGTCCAGCAGACGTTGAGTGTGTTGGGCGTCGACAGCCAGACTGCGCTGGTCGACGTTGCCGAGAACCGAACGAGGGATGACAGCGGGCGCGATCAGGCTCCCCGCTACCCACAGAAGGTGTCGGCGCTCTTGCTGGATGCCACCGAACTGACCCGCCTCGACGACCTCGAGCAGCTGCGTGCTGTATTGCGCCCGATGATGCGCGGCATCGCAGGCAGCGGCCGGATCATCATCGTCGGTCGCCAGCCAGACGG
>JAGXHS010000180.1 GCA_024636075.1 Propionibacteriaceae bacterium | reverse complement strand
GCGATCGAGTCGCTGGATTCCGTCCGGGCGGCCGACGAGGTGGCCAAGAAATCGGAGGCTGCTGTCAAGGAGGCCAAGGCGGAGGCAAAGGCGGTCGAAGCCGCCGCTGGCGGGCGCTCCACCAAGGACGAGTGATGTGAGAACTTCGACTCAAGCGCGTCAACTTGTGGAGCTAAGGGGATTCGAACCCCTGACCTCTTCCATGCCATGGAAGCGCGCTACCAACTGCGCCATAGCCCCTTGCGGGAGTCCCTTCGCTTGTCGCACCGGGACTGAAATACCCTAGCGCACGGGCGACTGTGATGTGAAATCGGCTGTTCGGGAACTCTCGGGTCACGAAACACCCGGCGGAGCCGCTCGGTTGTAAGACTCCAGTCGCCACGTGGAACCGTCACCGATCAGGCTTCCCCAGGCGCAGTTCCACAGCCCGCCGAGACTGAAAGCCGTGCGATAGTCCCACCCCAGCATCGACATCAAGGCCATCCGGGAGGCGAAGCCGTGCGACACGATGACCGTCGTCAGACCGGAATGCCGCCGTGCGATCTCATCGAGCGCCGGCCTGATCCTGGCTGCCACATCAGCGCCGTTCTCACCCTCCGGCGAGCGACGGCGATCCTCGCCCCGGGCGAGCGCCGCGCCGAAGTCGGGATCCAGCTCGCTCACCTGGGCAAGATCGAGCCCACCCCAGGAACCGACGTCAACCTCACGCAACCGGGGGTCAGTGATGATCGGCAACCGCACCTGTTCGGCAAGGAAGCTCGCGGTCTGCACGGTCCGTTGCGAATCCGACGAGTACAGCGCGACAGGATGGTACTGGGCAACGACGGGTGCCATCGCCTGGGCCTGGAACAGACCGGTGGTGTTCAGTCCGACGTCCAGCTGACCCTGCATCCGACCGGTGAGATTCCATTCGGTCTCGCCGTGGCGAACCAACACCAACCGGGTGGGTTCGTGCAGCCGGGTTGCTGCCGAAGTCATGCCCCTTCACCGAGCGGCGCGTCGACGTGCAGCTCGATCCGGGGGCAGTCGCGCCACAACCGGTCCAGTGAGTACAGCTCGCGTTCCTCCACGTGCTGGACGTGCACCACGACATCCAGGTAGTCCAGCAACACCCAGCGGTTCTCCCGGTCGCCTTCCCGGCGGGCCGGCTTCTCCTGGAGCTTCAGCAGCGCTTCTTCGACGCCGTCGACGACGGCCCCGACCTGGCGTTCGTTGCTGGCGCTGACCACCAGGAAGACGTCGGTGATGGCCAACTGCTCGGACACGTCGAGTGCCACCAGATCGGTGGCGAGTTTGTCGGCAGCTGCCTGGGCAGCCGCGCGGGTGATGGTCAGGGCATGGTCTGTTGCCGTCACGTGGTTTCCTGATCGATGGGCGGTTGTGGTTCGACGACTGCAGAAACGTCGAGGTTTGGATGATACAGACCCCGCTTGACGATGTACTGCACGATGCCGTCGGGCACCAGGTACCAAATGGGGGCACCATGCATGACCCGAGTGCGGCACGCGGTGGACGAGATCGCCATCGCGGGCACCTCCAGCAGGGTCACCTTGTCCGACGGCAGGTGCGAGATGTCCTCGAGGCCGAGAGCCACACCGGGGCGGGAGACTCCGACGAACTGCGCCAAGTCGAACAGTTCGTCGGCACCGCGCCAAGTGAGAATCTTCGCCAAGGCGTCTGCGCCGGTGATGAAGAACAGGTCGACGTCCTCGCCGCGCTGTGCGCGCAGGTCCTTGAGGGTGTCCACAGTGTAGGTGTTTCCATCACGGTCGATGTCGACCCGGGACACCGAGAACCGGGGGTTTGAAGCGGTCGCAATGACGGTCATCAGGTAGCGATCCTCGGCGGCGGAGACGGTGCGGCCAGCCTTCTGCCACGGCACACCGGTGGGCACGAAGACCACTTCGTCGAAGTGGAATCTGGCGGCGACCTCACTGGCGGCAACCAGGTGACCATGATGGATCGGGTCGAATGTGCCGCCCATCACCCCCAGCCGGTGTCGTTCTCCCCGGTTGGTCCGAGCCAGACCGGTGGGAGGTGTTGCCATCAGCTGTTCGGGCGCGATGCGCCGAAGACCAGCACCCAGATCAGGGCGCCAAGCAGCAGGACCAGGGCGACCAGTCCAGCGGTCCACGGTGGAGCAGAGGTTTGCAGAAGGTGCAGTGCCATTCGTTCAGCTTATCCTCAGATCGGTCTCCGGCACCGCGCTCGGCGCTGGCAGCCGTCACTGGCGGATCTGACCGTCACCACGCAGCACGTACTTGGTCGAGGTCATCTCCGCCAGACCCATCGGCCCCCGCGCGTGCAGCTTCTGGGTGGATATGCCTATCTCGGCACCGAAGCCGAACTCCCCACCATCGACGAATCGGCTGGACGCATTCACCAGCACCGCGGCCGCGTCCACCTCGGCAATGAAACGATCAGCGGATGCCTGGTCGGTGGTGACAATTGTTTCCGAATGACCGGTGCCGTGTCGCCTGATGTGCAGCAGCGCCTCGTCCACATCGTCGACGACCTTCACCGCGATGTCCATGCTCAGGTACTCGGCGTCGAACTCGTCCGGTTGGGCGGCAACCACCGCGGAGTCGCGGGAAACCACGTCGGGCCCACCGTGCACGGTGACTCCTGCATCCCGGAGCGCTCCGAAGGCTGTCGGCAGGAACTCGTCAGCAATCCCGCGGTGCACCAGAAGCGTCTCCAGCGCATTGCACACGCTGCAGCGCTGGGCCTTGGCATTGATCATGATGTCGATCGCCATCGAGACGTCGGCGCTGGCGTCAACGAACAGGTGACAGTTCCCGGTTCCGGTCTCGATCACCGGCACCACCGAGTGCTGCACGACGTGGTTGATCAGCCCGGCGCCACCGCGCGGAATGAGGACGTCGACCAGCCCGCGGGCCGTCATCATGTCGGTGGTGACGCTGCGATCCCCTTCCACCAGCGCGACCGCATCGGCCGGCAAACCGACGGACTCGAGACCGTTGCGTAGCGCCTGCACCACGGCTCGGTTGGATTCCACCGCTGATGAGGAGCCGCGCAGCAACGCGGCATTGCCCGACTTGAGGCAGATGCCCGCGGCGTCGGCGGTCACATTGGGTCTGGCTTCATAGATGATGCCGACGACGCCGAACGGTACCCGCACCTGGTTCACCGACACCCCGACCGGTGTCCGCCAACCACGAACCACTTCACCCACCGGGTCGGGAAGGCCGGCGAGGTCGCGCAGTCCTTGCACCATCGCGGAGAGCCGTGATGAGTCCAATCGCAACCGATCGATCAGGGATGGTTCCGTCCCGGATTCCTCGGCACGGGTCACGTCACGTTGGTTGGCCGACAGCACCTCGGCCTCAGCGGCGGCGAGGGCGTCAGCCATGGCCTGCAGGGAGGCATCCTTGTCGCCACGGGTGAGGGTGGCCAGCGCTCGGGACGCATCCCGGGCCAGGTGGGCTTGCTCAGTGAACGTCACACCACGAACTGTAGAGGCATCCTACGAACGCTCTGCTTCGCTGTGTCAGATTCCGGAACGCTGAGCACGCAACTCAGAAAGGGACCTCGGTGTCGGTCGGGGTCAGCACGATCAGCGCGTCTCGATGCACCACTGCGCGGCCGTACCCCTCCCCCAGCGAGTCGGCCAGTTCGTGGCTGTTGCGACCCAGCATCTCCGGGAGCGCCACGGAGCTGAAATTCGATATCCCGCGTGCCCTGATGCGGCCGGAGGCGTCGACCAGGTCGACCGGATCGCCCGCGGTGAACTGACCGTCAACGCCGGTGACGCCCGCCGCAAGCAGGGATGCCTTGCCGCGCAGCACGGCCCGCATGGCCCCATCGTCCAACGCCAGTGATCCCTTGGTGATCGAGGCGTGCCCCAACCACAGCAATCGCCGCGGGCGTGGTCTGTCGATCGGCGCGAACAGGGTGCCGACAGCTTGGCCCGTCAGCGCTGCCCGGGCCTGTGCCGCACTCGCGAGTACGACCGGAATACCGGCGCTGGTGGCGATCTGGGCCGCCTGCAGCTTGGTCGTCATCCCTCCAGATCCGATGGCGGATCCGGTGCGGCTGGTGTCCACGTCGAGCGCAGTGACGTCTAGGACATGGTGAATGAGTTGAGCGCCGAGATCATCAGGGTGAGAGGTGTACACCCCATCAACGTCGCTGAGAAGGACCAGTGCCTCGGCGCGCACCAGCTGGGCGACCAATGCGGCCAGTCGATCGTTGTCGCCGAATCGGATCTCGTGGGTGGCCACCGTGTCGTTCTCGTTGACGATCGGCAGCACCCGGAGCTGCAGCAATCGCCCGAGCGTGCGCAGGGCGTTGCCATAGTTCGACTGGCGCGTCAGGTCATCCACCGTGAGCAACACCTGACCGACCCTCAGGCCGTGGGTGTCGAACATCTCGGTGTACTGCTGGATCAGCAATCCCTGCCCCACTGAGGCAGCGGCCTGCTGACTCGCCAGATCACGAGGGCGACTGGGCAGCCCCAGCGGCGCCAGCCCGGCGGCGATCGCGCCGGACGAGATGAGGATCACCTGTGTACCGCGGGCTCGAACGTCCACCAACGTGTCCACCAGGGCTGACATTCGCGCCGGATCGATGCCGCCTTCCGCGGTGGTCAACGATGACGATCCGACCTTCACCACGACCCGTCGGGCCCTGCTGATGGCGCCGCGTCCGGTCACGACTCATCCTCGTCGTAGTCCACCCGCCACGAGCGTCCGGTGGTGTCGCGTCCCACGACACCGTGGTCGGCGCGAGCTTCTTGATACTCGGCGTCCATCTCGCGGCGTCGACGCACCGAGGAACGCTCCTCCTCGAGACGCTGGTCCTCACCACGACGGGACAAGATCTCGGCCCCGATGTCGACCTGCGGTGCGAAGTCGAACACCACCGCATCCTCACCGCCGATGGCCACGGCGTCACCGGCGCGGGCGCCGAGTTCGAGCAACCGGTCCTCGATCCCGATCCGGTTGAGCCGGTCAGCGAGATAGCCGACAGCTTCGGAGTTGTTGAAGTCGGTCTGGCGCACCCAGCGCTCCGGTTTCGTACCTTGCACCCGCCAGAGTTGACCACGCTCGCCGTCGCCCTGTTGCTTGATGGTGAACTCAGGCACCCCGCTGGTGGGTTGTGGACGCAGCACGATCCTCGGCGGCGGGGCGGGTGACATCCTCGACCGCCGCTCCGCGACCAGCTGAGCCATCTCGAAGGTCAGCTGCTGTAGGCCTTCGCCGGTCTTGGTGGAGATGGCGAAGGTGCGCAGACCACGTTCCTGCAGTTCCGTGTGCACCATCTCGGCGATTTCGGCGGCATCGGGAATGTCGACCTTGTTCAACGCGACCATCCGGGGACGGTCCTCCAGCCCCCCGTGCGCGTCCAGTTCAGCCTCGATGATCTCCAGATCGCTCAGCGGATCGCGACCGGGTTCGAAGGTGGCGCAGTCGATGACGTGCACGATCGCCAGACAGCGTTCGATGTGGCGCAGGAAGTCGTGCCCAAGACCGCGTCCCGCGGAGGCACCCTCGATCAGTCCCGGCACGTCAGCGACGGTGAAGGTGACGTCACCGGCAACCACCACGCCCAGATTCGGGATGAGCGTGGTGAACGGGTAGTCAGCGATCTTGGGGCGGGCGCGGCTGATCGCGGCGATCAAACTGGACTTTCCGGCGCTCGGGAAGCCGACCAGACCCACATCGGCGAGGACCTTGAGCTCCAAATGAACGGAGCGCTCATCGCCTTCCTCACCGAGCAGTGCGAAGCCCGGCGCCTTGCGGGCGGCCGACGCGAGCGCAGCGTTGCCCAGGCCACCACTGCCACCTTCAGCCACGATGAACTCAGCCTCAGCGCCGGTCAGGTCAGTGAGCTGCTCACCGGTGTCGGAGTCGACGACGATGGTGCCTTCGGGAACCGGCAGCACAACGTCTGCACCATCGGCGCCGTTCTGGTTGTCCCCCCGGCCGGGTTGGCCGTTGGTGGCCGTTCGCTTCGACTGGCGATGGTAGTCAACGAGGGTGGTGAGCTGGGGGTCGACCCGAAAGATGACCGACCCTCCGTGACCACCGTTGCCACCATCGGGGCCGCCGAGGGGCTTGAACTTCTCGCGGTGCACCGATGCACAACCGTTTCCGCCTTTGCCGGCCGTGACATGCAATGTCACTCGGTCGACGAAGCTGGGGATCGCCATCAAGAGTCCTCACGAGAGATCTTCCACCCGTTGCGGGTGCCGGGCCAGTGTATCCGTCGACGTCGTGGCCGTGGAGCAGGAGAAGGGCCGGAAACGGAGTCGCGGCCCCAGCGATGGTCGAGCAGCCCGCCAAAACCGAGCCGGACCACTAGTGTGAGGTGGACCACAGGTGGGGGTTTCATCGATGAGCTGGTCTGTCGCCGTTGTCGGAGCCGGTCCGTCCGGACTGTTCGCAGCTCAGTCGCTGATCAGGAAACGACCTGACATCCACATCGACATCTACGATCGGCTGCCGACACCCTTCGGTCTGTTGCGATACGGGGTGGCACCCGACCACACGTCGATCAAGTCGGTGGCGGTGGCGTTGGCGCGCACCTTCGAGGCCGAGCAGGTGCACTTCCGGGGACTGGTGCACTTCGGCAAGGACGTCACCCGCAACGATCTATTGGGGGCCTACGATGCCGTCATCTACGCGGTGGGGGCCAGTGAGGACCTGAGGCTGAACATTCTGGGCGAGGAACTGATTGGTTCGACGTCAGCGCGAGAGTTCGTGGCCTGGTACTCCGGGCATCCCGACGCAAGGGACTACGGCCTCACCGGCGTCACGTCCGTGATGGCCGTCGGCGTGGGCAATGTGGCGGTGGACGTGGCCCGCATCCTGGCCAAGGATGCGAGGGCACTGGATTCGACCGACATGCCCGAGACGGTGCTGGGCGAGTTGCGGCGAGCCGCCGTCCGAGACATCTGGCTGGTCGGACGGCGGGGAGCGCAGCACGCCAAATTCACACCCGTGGAGTTGCGGGAGTTGCTCAAGACTCCGGGGTTGGCCGTCGACTGCGACCCCGCAGATCTCGATGGGATCGACGAGGACCACCTCGATCGCCGCACCAGTACCAACCTGAGCCTGCTGCGGGAGGCGCAGAGTGGCGCGTTCGATGGCGAGGTGCGATGCACGCTGCATCTGCGCTTCTGGCGGCGACCACTTGAGCTGCGCGGCGACTCGGAGGTGGAGTCAGTCGTGCTCGGCGGCACCAGACTCGATGACGATGGCCGCGTGGTGGATTCGGGGCTGCGCGAAGAGATCCCCACCGATCTGGTGTTGCGGGCGATCGGATACCGCAGTGTTCCCCTGCCCGGGGTGTCGTTCGACGCTGATCGTGGCATCGTGCCCAACAGTGAGGGCCGAGTCCTCACCCCCGACGGCGCGATCTGTCCCCGGGAGTACGTCGTCGGTTGGATCAAGCGCGGACCAATCGGTGTCATCGGCACCAACAAGTCCGACGCCAACCAAACAGTCACCCATCTGCTGGCCGACCTGGACCCGAACAGCTCCGTGTCCACGGTCGAGTCACGAAGGCGGCTCTCCGACACCTTGGCGGCGCGTGGCGTCTCGCCGTCGAGCTTCGACGACTGGAAACGGATCGAGAAGGCCGAGACCAACCTGGGCATGCAGCATGAGCGCGACCGCACCAAGATCGAAACCTGGCACGAACTGCTCGATCTCTGTCGTTCCAGATAGCCCGTCCCCGTTGGTAGCGCCCTCGGCCTCACCGGGTCGGGACGTTTTCCCGTTATCTCGGTCAAACGCACGGCTTGCGGTCCCCGGGAGGGACATTTTCCCGTTATCTCGGTCAAACGCACGGCTTGCGGTCCCCGGGAGGGACGTTTTCCCGTTTTCTCGGTCAAACGCACGGCTTGCGGTCCCCGGGAGGGACGTTTTCCCGATAGTTCGGTCAAACGTCCCGCCCACCTCAGTCAGCCGAAGGCGGCTCTCCACTTCGGAGTCTGCCGGACGCGAGCTCCACGGTATCCACGGGCACGGAGCGCATCCTCCACGCGGGTCACAACGGTCCACGGATCATGCAGATGCTCAGCCGTCACCCTGATGACAGTGAAGCCAGCAGCGCTGAGCTGCTCGGTACGCTCGATGTCCCGCTGCCACTGGACACGATCGTTCAGATGCTGACGTCCCTCATACTCGACGATGACGCCGAACAGACGATAGATGAGATCCACCCTCGCGATCCAGGTATCGCCGGCGCCGATGTCGACATTGCATTCGACGTGCGGTAGGCCGGCCCATGTGAGCACCATCCGCACGATGGTTTCGCGCACCGATTCAGCACCTCTCTGCACGTCACGCAGAACGACTCGCTGCCGACGAGTGGCTTGATCCCGCAGCCGATCCAGATCCTCGGAGCTCAGGATGCCCAAGTGCATCAAGCGCTCAGTGGCGCACAGCGCGTCAATCGGCGATTCGTGCCGCAGCAGCTCGTGAAGCGCTGTTGGCACCGGGTCAACGGGCGGAGCGTCAGCCAAGCTTGCTCGGCGCACCACCCGGATGCCGTCGCGAACGGCGTCACATCTGGGCGGGGGCGTCGCGAACCACAGGGGTGATCTGGGACCGTAGTCGAGGCCCGCAAGCTGCAGTGCCGTCCAGCTGGTCGCCACCGATCCAGTTGGAAGCACCAGTCGGGCTGCGGCCACCACAGTGGGAAGTGCCACCGGCTCCGAGCTGGGGATGTACACCCCGTGGAACAGCCGGCGGTAATCCCCACTGATCAGTTGTTGGCGGGTGATCCCCCGCGCATGAGCCTGTTTGCAGGTGATGGCAGCCATCTGACGATGATGTCAGCCGTCAAGGAGTACCTCGGAGAGTTATCCACAGGCAACATGCGCTGCGTTCCGCCACGAGCGATGACCGCGTCCGAACATATGACCGAGTTATCGGGAAGACGTCGCACAAAACCGACGACAGGAGCCTATTTGACCGAGGAAACGGGAAAACGCCCCCGATCAGGGCCCGGGAGGGTCCGTTTGACCGAGAAAACGGGAAAACGTCCAATAATCCGGCCTCCGACGGCTCATTTGACCGAGAAAACGGGAAAATGACCCCGCCGACCGGAGGTCGGCAGACTCGGCGAGAGACGCAGATGGGCCGCCAGAAAGACGTCCGGGGAATGCGAAGAGGGCGACCCTCGGGGTCGCCCTCTTCGTCAGTATGTGCCACCAGATTGTGCTGGTGGGAGACTCATTCGCCTACGGAAAGGATGTTCACCACTCGGCGGCCGCGACGGGTGCCGAACTCAACGTTGCCACCGACCAGTGCGAACAGGGTGTCGTCGCCACCGCGACCGACGCCCGTGCCCGGATGGAAGTGGGTGCCACGCTGCCGAACGATGATCTCGCCCGCGTTGACCAATTCGCCACCGAAACGCTTCACGCCGAGGCGCTGCGCATTTGAGTCGCGACCATTTCGCGTCGAGGACGCGCCCTTTTTGTGTGCCATTGTTCAGCCTCAGCTCTCGATCCCGGTGACCTTGACCTGGGTGTACTTCTGACGGTGCCCCTGGCGCTTCATGTAGCCGGTCTTGTTCTTGAACTTCATGATCTTGATCTTCGGACCCTTGGTCTCGCCCAGCACCTCGGCGGTGACGGACACGTTGCCCAGAGTCGTTGCATCGGATGTGACGGCGTCGCCATCAACCAGAAGCAGCGGGGTCAGCGAAACACTGTCACCCACCTTGTCGTTGACCTTGTCGATCTCGACAACGTCGCCGACGGCAACCTTGTGCTGGCGGCCGCCACTGCGCACGATTGCGTACACGCCTGACCTACTCTCGTTTAGTCGTCCAGATGGTGAGGAACCCACCGGAGCTTCGGACGGGTCCTGCTGGTGTCGACGTCGCCATGCGACATTCACAGCACCGAGGGTCAAGATTACGTGTCCTGCCCAACCGGGTCAAACCGGAACTCGCCGAGCAGACTTCCTCGCTCGAACGTTGACCCGGTTGGAAGCGCCGCCTAACCTGATGATAATACGAGCCTGCGGGGTGAGGAAATCTCGCGGACTGCCAAAAAAATGGGGGGGCCAGATGTCGGCTGAACGTGTCATCAGTCCAATGGATGATCTCGTGATCCTCCTCGACGACTCGGGCGAACCGATAGGCACTCGTGACCGGGTTGCGGTGCACACCACCGAAACTCCACTGCATCTCGCTTTCTCCGCCTACATCTTTGACGCCGCGGGCCGCGTGCTCGTCACCCGTCGAGCCATCGACAAGAAGACCTGGCCGGGGGTGTGGACCAACTCGTGCTGCGGGCATCCCCGACCCGGCGAGTCATTGGATGGAGCCGTGCGTCGACGGGTCTTCGAGGAGCTGGGTCTCGAGCTGTCCTGGGTGAAACCAGCACTGCCCGACTTCCGTTACCGGGCCGTCGACGCCAGCGGAATCGTGGAGAACGAGATCTGCCCGGTGTTCATCGCCGTCACCAACAATCCGCACCCGGACCCCGACCCGGACGAGGTGATGGAATACGACTGGATCGATTGGCCTGATCTGGTTCGCGCCAGCACGTCAGCCAGGGCAGTGTTCAGTCCGTGGTGCGTGCTGCAGATCCCGGACCTGGATCGAGTGGTGGAGAACACTCTGCCGCCACCCTCACCCGAGGACTCGGACCTGGTGGAAACCCAGCACGACATTGACGAGCTGCTCAGCGCCGCCACCGGGACCCTGACGTCCATTTGGTCGCGCTACATCTCGGGTCCCCCGGTCGACCTCACTGGCCACAGTGATGACCTTCCGCAGTGGATGGAACGGCTGATGTTGCGCGGCGGCAAGCGGTTTCGTTCGATCATGGCGCACTGGGGATTCGCCAGTTGTGGCGGAACCCAGGTGTCTCCGGGGCGCGAGCACATGGTGCGTTCGGCCGCCGCCCTGGAGACGCTGCACTTCTTTGCGCTGGTGCACGACGACGTCATGGACGAGTCCACTTCTCGTCGCGGGTTGCCCTCGGCGCACGTGCAGGTCACCCGGCACCACGTTGCCACCGACGGTCACGGAGAACCAACGGTCCATGGTCGCAACCTGGCTATTCTACTCGGCGACCTGGCCCACACGGAAGCTGATCGGATCGCTGCGGGCCTGCCCAGTGCGATGCACGAGTACTGGTACGAACTCAGCATCGAGCTGATCGCCGGTCAACGCGCCGACCTGACCCAGGCGGCCAGCGCCGAGCGCGACTTCAAGCAGGCCGAGCACATCGCCAGATTGAAGTCCGGCTCGTACACCATCGAGCGTCCGCTGCAGTTGGGTGCGATGGCGGCCTGGGCCACAACCGAGCAACGAGATGCCCTGGCACGATACGGACGGCACTGCGGCACCGCGTTCGCACTACGCGACGACATCCTCGGGGTCTGGGGGGATCCAGAGGTCACCGGGAAACCGGCCGGCGACGACCTGCGCAACGGAAAGGTCACCGCCATTCTGGCGTTGGGCGAGAAGGCTCTGCGGGGCCGGGCGGCGAAGGCCCTGGCCCGGGTCGGCGCGCCGGACGCCCGCCTCGGTGACATCACCATCCTGCAGGAAGCACTGTGCGTGGCTGGCGTCCGCGATCAGGTGGAGCAGATGATCTCCGACGAGGTCGAACAGGCCCAGGAGGTGCTCGCCGGTTCCCCGTTGACCAAGAATGGCGTCGCCGGGTTGTCGGCGATGGTTGAACGTGTCGCCTGGAGGAATTCATGAGTCATGTCGTTGTCATCGGGGCCGGTCTTGCCGGCCTCTCCGCTGCCTGCCATCTCGCCGGAGCGGGACGACGCGTCACGGTGTTGGAGGCCGCCGACCATCCTGGAGGTCGCAACGGCACCCTGCACCAGGACGGATTCACCTTCGACACCGGTCCCAGCGTGCTGACCATGCCCAATCTGGTGGACGAGGCCTTGCAGGCCGTCGGTAGCAGTGTCGCCAGCGAGCTGACCATGAAGCGGCTGGATCCGGCCTACCGCGCCTTGTTCTCCGACGGTTCCACGATTCACATCCGCCACGGGCACCAGCAGATGCGCGACGAAATCGAGCGCACCTGCAACGCCAAGGATGCCGAAGCCTTCGACGGGTTCGTCGATTGGCTGAGCCAGTTGTACGAGCTGGAGCTGCCGAACTTCATCGACGCCAACTTCAACACCCCGCTCGACTTGTTCCGCAACCCGCTGGCCGCCGCCAAACTGGTCCGTCTGGGTGGCTTCAGCCGTCTGGGTCACCAAATCCGCAAACGCTTCGACGACTCCCGACTGCACCGGATCTTCTCCTTCCAGGCGATGTACGCGGGCTTGTCGCCCGACGAGGCGCTGGGCATCTATGCGGTGATCACCTACATGGACTCGATTGCCGGGGTCTACTTCCCCGAAGGCGGGATGAGGGATGTGCCGCACGCCATGGCCCGCGCGGCGGAGCGAGTTGGGGTGGAGTTCCGCTACTCCACGCCCGTGTCCTCCATCGAACGGCGCAGCGACGGCACGGTAGTCGGTGTCGGCACCGAATCCGGCGAGAAGATCTCGGCCGACGCCGTGGTCTGCACCCTGGATGTACCGCACGCCCTGGACACGCTGCTGCCGGACCTGCCCAAACCGCGAGTGCTCCGCAATCCGAAGTACTCGCCATCCTGTGTGGTGTGGCACCTGGGCGTGAAGGGTTCCCCCGCTCCGGAGACCGCGCACCACAACATTCACTTCGGGGACGCCTGGAGCGGTGCATTCGACGATCTGCTCAAGCGCGGCACCCTGATGCGAGACCCGTCACGACTGGTCTGCATCCCGTCCAAGGATGATGCCTCCGCAGCGCCGGAGGGCCACAGCACGCTGTTCGTGTTGGAACCCGTGCCGAATCTCGCGGTCGGGCAGATCGACTGGAACCAAGAGCGTGGCCCGATGCGCGAACGGTTGTTGCGCTTCCTGCAGGATAACGACTACCCCACCGACATCGTCACCGAGCAGTTGGTGACTCCGCTGGATTGGCAGGCGCAGGGTATGGCCGGCGGCACCCCCTTCGCGCTGGCCCACACGTTCCTCCAGACCGGTCCGTTCCGGC
>JAGXHS010000179.1 GCA_024636075.1 Propionibacteriaceae bacterium | reverse complement strand
TGAACAGCTGGGGATGTTTGGCCACCAACCACTCTGCTCCGAACAGGCCCATGTCCTCCTCGTCGGCCATGAATGCCACCACCAGATCGCGGCGGGGCCGAATGCCTTCGTCACCCCACTGCAGCAGGGTGGACAGGATGGCGGCACACATGTCCTTCATGTCCATCGCCCCCCGGCCGATCACCCAGCCGTCGCTGACGATGGCGGTGAATGGATCATGGCTCCACTGCTCCGCCTCGGCGGGCACCACGTCGAGATGTCCGTGGACGAGGAGCGGCGACAGAGTGGAGTCGTGCCCACGGACGCGAACCACGAGATTGGCTCGAGCGGGGGCGTCCTTGCGGGCAAAGATGTGGGGTTCGAGACCGATGTCCTCCAACTGCCCTGCGATCCATTCGGCGCACTCGAGTTCGCCGTGCGCCCTGCCACCGCCCCAGTTGCTGGTGTCGAATCCGATCAGTTGGCTGAGCAGGTCGATCACGTCGGAAGAATGCACCATGGGGTTCAGCTTTTCATGGCTACCACCCATCCGGCAGCTCGGCACCTCGAAGCGGTCCGTGGATGCGCCTCACTGTTTGCCGCTGCGGGTCCGGGACGACCTGGGGGCGTGTCGAGCCACGGCCCGGCCGGGCGGGCTCACAGGAAGCACCAACAGCCACCTGCAGACGCACGAATGGGCACCCCCGAGGGATGCCCATTCGTGTCGTGCAGTCAGCTGGTGATCAGCGCATGTCTCCGAAGTCGAGATCTTCCAGCGGAACAGCGGTTCCACTACCCGATCCGAAATCGTAGTCATAGGGGTCGTAGCTCATCGTGAACGCTGTTGCCTTGGCTTCAGCGGTCGGCTCCACCCGAATGTTGCGGTAGCGCTCCAGTCCGGTACCGGCCGGGATCAGCTTGCCGAGAATCACGTTCTCCTTCAGCCCGACCAGCGAGTCCGAACGGCCGTGGATGGCAGCATCGGTCAGCACCTTCGTGGTCTCCTGGAAGGAGGCCGCAGACAGCCACGAGTCTGTTGCGAGCGACGCCTTGGTGATGCCCATCAGCACCGGACGACCCTCAGCAGGCTTGCCACCTTCGGTGACCACCTTTCGATTCGCGAGTTCGTAGCGGGCCCGATCGACGAGCTCACCGGGCATCATCGCGGTGTCGCCGCTGTCGATGACGGTGATCCGACGCAGCATCTGACGAATGATGATCTCGATGTGCTTGTCGTGGATCGGCGCCCCCTGGGTGCGGTAGACCCGCTGCACCTCGTCCACCAGGTGCTCCTGCACCTTGCGCACACCACGCACCCGCAACACGTCCTGCGGATCCATCGTGCCGGCGGTCAACTGCTGACCAGCGGCCACGTGCATTCCGTCGGTGATCCGGATACGGTCGCCGAAGGGATCCTCCGGATCCTCGAACTCAAGACGAGCGCGACGTGGCACCTGGTACTCCAGATTTTCGTCGCCGTCGTCACGCACGATGACGATCTTGCGGGAGCGTTCGCTCTCCTCGATCGTCAACCTGCCAGCGGCCTCGGCGATCGGCGCTTTGCCCTTCGGCTGACGTGCTTCGAAGAGCTCGACCACACGCGGCAGACCCTGGGTGATGTCGTCACCCGCCACGCCACCGGTGTGGAAGGTACGCATCGTCAGCTGGGTTCCCGGCTCACCGATCGACTGGGCGGCGACGATCCCGACTGCCTCACCCACATCGACCAGCTTGCCGTTGGCCAGTGAGCGTCCGTAGCACATGGAGCAGGTACCGGTAGCGGCCTCACAGGTCAGCACCGAACGCACTTTGGCTTCGGTAATTCCTGCAGCGACCATGGCGTTGATCTCGAGATCACCGAGATCGATACCTGCCTTCACGATCACGTTCCCCTGCGCGTCCACCGAGTCGACAGCGAGGGTCCGGGCGTACACCGCGGTCTCATTGTCCTCGGTGAGCTCCACCGTGGCGCCCTCCGTGAAGGGCTCGGTGGGCACCCGCACCGGGCGGCCGTCCTCGTTGGTGCCCGGGACGCTCCACAGCGCGATCTGCTTCTTCAAGCCACGCTCCGTGCCGCAGTCCTCCTCGCGGATGATGACGTCCTGGCTGACGTCCACCAGACGACGAGTCAGGTAGCCGGAGTCAGCGGTCCGCAGGGCGGTGTCAGCCTGACCCTTTCGACCACCGTGGGTGGAGATGAAGTACTCCAGCACACTCAAGCCCTCACGGAAGTTCGACTTGATCGGTCGGGCGATGATCTCACCCTTCGGGTTGGCCACCAGACCACGCATCGCGGCGATCTGACGCATCTGCGTCATGTTTCCGCGAGCACCGGAATGCACCATCATGTAGATCGGGTTGGTCCGGGTGAAGTTGGCCTCCATGGCGGCGGTCAACTCAGCGGTCGCGTCGTTCCACACCTGGATCAGTTCCTGGCGACGTTCGTCGTCAGTCACCGCACCACGCTCGTACAGCTTGTCGATCTTGGCAGCCTTGACTTCGTAGCCCGCCAGGATCTCCGGCTTGTTGGCCGGCGTCTGGACGTCACCGATGGACACGGTCACGCCAGAGCGGGTTGCCCAGCCGAAACCGAGGTCCTTCAGGTTGTCCAGGGTGCGGGCGACGTCCACCTTCTGGTAGCTCTCAGCCAGGTTGTTGATGATCACACCGAGCTGCTTCTTGCCCACCTCGGTATTGACGTACTCGTAGTCCACCGGCAGCGCCTCGTTGAAAAGGGCACGACCCAAGGTGGTGTCCACCAGCACAGAGCCATCGGCTCGAGCTTCGACACCTGCGGGCGCCACCACGTCGGTGAGACGGATCCGCACCGGGGAACCGATGCCGAGTTCCTTGCGGTCGAAAGCCATCACGGCCTCAGCCACCGAGGAGAACGACCGACCGGTCCCCAGACCGTCACGCTGCTGGGTCAGGAAGTAGTGACCAATCACCATGTCCTGGGTCGGCATCGTGACGGGACGACCGTCCGCCGGCTTCAGGATGTTGTTGGTGGAGAGCATCAGGATGCGGGCCTCGGCCTGGGCCTCAGCCGACAACGGCAGGTGCACGGCCATCTGGTCGCCGTCGAAGTCGGCGTTGAAGGCAGTACACACCAGCGGGTGGATCTGGATGGCCTTGCCTTCGATGAGCTGCGGCTCGAACGCCTGGATGCCCAGTCGGTGCAGGGTAGGTGCACGGTTGAGCAGCACCGGGTGTTCGGTGATGACCTCTTCCAGCACGTCCCACACGACGGGGCGCTGACGCTCCACCATCCGCTTCGCGGACTTGATGTTCTGCGCGTGGTTCAGATCGTCCAGCCGCTTCATCACGAAGGGCTTGAACAGCTCCAGAGCCATTGCCTTGGGCAGACCACACTGGTGCAGCTTGAGCTGCGGGCCAACCACGATCACCGAGCGACCCGAGTAGTCGACACGCTTGCCGAGCAGGTTCTGACGGAATCGACCCTGCTTGCCCTTGAGCATGTCGGAGATCGACTTCAGCGGACGGTTGCCCGGACCGGTGACGGGGCGGCCACGACGACCGTTGTCGAACAGCGAATCAACAGCTTCCTGCAGCATCCGCTTCTCGTTGTTCACGATGATCTCGGGAGCACCCAGATCAAGCAGTCGCTTCAGCCGGCTATTGCGGTTGATCACGCGCCGGTAGAGGTCATTCAGGTCGGATGTCGCGAAGCGGCCACCGTCCAGCTGCACCATCGGACGCAGATCCGGGGGAATCACCGGAACGGCGTCCAGGATCATGCCGCGCGGCGAGGTCTCGGTATTGAGGAACGCCGAGACCACCTTCAGCCGCTTCAGGGCGCGCGTCTTGCGCTGTCCCTTGCCGGTCTGGATGGTCTCACGCAGGCTATCGGCCTCCGCCTGCAGGTCGAAGGTGGCCACGCGGTTCTTGACCGCCTCGGCACCCATGTAGCCCTTGAAGTACTTGCCGAAGCGTTCCTTCATCGCGCGGTACAGCACCTCGTCGCCTTCAAGGTCCTGAACCTTCAGTCCCTTGAAACGCGCCCAGACCGCATCCAGGCGATCCAGCTCACGCTGCGAACGGTCCCGCAGCTGCTTCAGTTCCTTCTCGGCACCATCGCGGACGCGCTTCTTCACGTCAGCCTTGGCGCCTTCCTCCTCGAGCTTCGCGAGGTCTTCCTCGAGCTTGCTCAGTCGGGCCTCGACATCTGAATCGCGACGCTTGATGAGTTGCTGACGCTCGTTCTCGATCCGCGCCTCCAAGGAGGGCAGATCACGGTGACGAGCATCCTCGTCCACCTCGGTGATCATGTAGGCAGCGAAGTAGATGACCTTCTCGAGGTCCTTGGGGGCGATGTCCAGCAGGTAGCCCAGCCGGCTCGGCACCCCCTTGAAGTACCAGATGTGGGTCACCGGAGCGGCCAGCTCGATGTGGCCCATCCGGTCGCGGCGCACGTTGGAACGAGTCACCTCGACGCCACAGCGTTCACAGATGATGCCCTTGAAGCGCACCCTCTTGTACTTGCCGCAGTAGCACTCCCAGTCCCGGGTGGGGCCGAAGATACGCTCGGAGAACAGGCCCTCCGGCTCGGGCTTCAGGGTGCGGTAGTTGATGGTCTCCGGCTTCTTGACCTCACCGAAAGACCATTCGCGAATCTGGTCCGCGGTAGCGAGACCGATCCGCAGTTCGTCATAGAAGTTCACGTCAAGCACGTTTCTCTTCTTCTTTCCCCTACCGGGCCGGCAGGTGCCTTGAGCGTGATGCCCGTGTCCGGGCATCGGTTCTGCGAGATGGTGTGTGGACGCGCCGACGTGATGCCGGAGCGCTGGCACCGACCGACCAGTGCTGACAGGTCGGTGCCAATCGGGCTCAGACGTCGTCGGCGATGGCGAATGAATCGGTGCCGGGGCGACGGGAGAGATCGATCCCGAAGTCCTCACTCGAGCGGTAGTCCTCCTCGGAATCCCTCAGATCGACCACGGTTCCATCGCTGGACAACACTTCGACGTTCAGACACAGCGACTTCATTTCCTTGACCAGCACCTTGAACGACTCAGGGATGCCCGGCTCGGGAATGTTCTCGCCCTTGACGATTGCCTCGTAGACCTTGACGCGGCCAGGCACGTCGTCGGACTTGATGGTGAGCAGCTCCTGCAGAGCCCACGCGGCGCCGTAGGCCTCGAGTGCCCACACCTCCATCTCACCGAATCGCTGGCCACCGAACTGCGCCTTGCCGCCCAGCGGCTGCTGGGTGATCATCGAGTACGGCCCGGTCGAGCGGGCGTGGATCTTGTCGTCGACCAGGTGGTGCAG
>JAGXHS010000178.1 GCA_024636075.1 Propionibacteriaceae bacterium | reverse complement strand
CACGGACACACTCCTTGTACAGGCATCTCAGATGGGCTGAGGATCTGAGAGAACCCTATGCCAGACCGTCAGCGATCCGCTTGGCATCGGTGAGCATCATCGTCTGGTACGTGTCCGCTCCCGACCCCTGAGGCCCGAGTGTACCGACGTACAGTTCGACGACCATCACCTTGGAGCCGGCTTCTGCGGCGACTGCGTCAATGAGCTGCTGGCTCACCGCGGTGTTGGAGAAGACGGTGCTGACTCCCAACTTCTTGATGGTGTCGACCAGCGTGGCGATGTCGGCCGACGACGGTTGGGCGTCGGTGGAGCCGCCGGGCACCGCCACGCCGGCCACATCGAAGCCGTAGGCCTTCGCGAAGTAGCCGAAGGCGTCGTGATCGGTGATCAACACGCGCCGGTCCTTGGGAATCGTGTCGAGGGTCGTGCGCATCTCGCTGTCCAGTTCGTTCAGCGATTTCTGCACGCTCACTCCGCACTCACGAGCCTTGGCCTCGCCGGTCGCCTTGGACAGTTCATCGCCGATCAGAGAAGCTGCCTGCGCCATTCGCTTGGCGTCGAGCCAGACGTGCGGATCCGGCGCATTGTCGGTGTTGCCATCCAGCGGCATCGGGTCGAGCAGTGGTGCCACTTCCATGACGGTGGTGCCATCCTGTTTGATGGCGTCGAGCGTCTTCTGCAGACCTTCCTCGAGCCCGAGTCCGTTGCTGACCACGAGTTTGGCCTTGGCGAGTTCGGTGAGCTCAGCCGACGACAGGGCGAACGTGTGCGGATCCTGGCCGGGGGCCATCAGAGTGCTCGACGACAGACCGGCGCAGTCGGCGATCTGGCCGACGATGCTGCCCAATGGCGTGATGGTCGTCACCACTTCCGCTGGTCCGGCGGCGGTCCCTGAGCTGGAATCGGGTGCGGGAGAGGCGGACGAGCACGCGCTGAGCGTCATGATGGCGACGGCGGCGACAGCCATTCCGGAACGAAGCAAGGACATCCGGGACCTTTCAATAATGAGAATCACTCCCAGTAGTGTAGCGGATCGGGGCCGGTCACCAAACCATTCCCGCGACAGCCGCCTTCCGGCTCCCTATGCTGGCGGCCATGGACGAGCGACGAGTTGCTGTGGTCACTGGAGTCAGCCGACGGCAAGGGATTGGGCATGCCATCGCACGCCGCCTGGCCGGTGCAGGGCTGCACGTCATGCTGTCCCACCACCGGGCCCACGATGACGACCAGCCGTGGGGCTCGGATGACCTGGACGCGGTGCTCAGTTCTGTTCGTGAGGCCGCCACATCAGGCGCGGAGATTGACGACTGGGGTGGCGACCTGACCGAAGCTGGAGCACCTGAGGCGTTGATGGCGGCAGCCGTGCAGAGGTTCGGTCACGTGGACGCGATGGTTGCCAATCATGCCCGCAGCGGGCAGGACGGTGCATTGGGGGAGTTGACCGCCGAGATGCTGGACGGTCACTACGCGGCAAATGCCCGATCGTCGATCCTGTTGGCGCAGGCATTCGCCTCCCAGCACGACGGGCGACCCGGTGGCCGGATCATCTTCTTCACCTCCGGGCAGGGACTGGGGCCGATGCACGGCGAGATCGCGTACTCGGCGTCCAAAGCGGCGTTGGCTGGGGTCACCCTGACCATCGCCGACCAGCTGGCCGAGCACGGCATCACCGTGAACTGCGTCAATCCCGGGCCGGTCGACACCGGGTATGCGGACGACGAGCTCAAATCGCAGGTGGCCCAGATGTTTCCGATGGGTCGATGGGGAGAGCCGGACGATCCGGCCCGTCTCGTCGCGTGGCTCGTCAGTGAGGACGGTCGCTGGATGACCGGGCAGGTGCTGAACACCGAAGGCGGTTTCGCCCGGTGGCGGGCGTCCCGCTCCTGAGGAGTACCCGGACTCACCGCCGGTGCAGCAACTGCTTGATCTTCGTCTGGGCCAGCTCCGAGCTGAACGCCTCGGCGGTGCGGGCCGCCAACTCGTCACCGTGTTCGGTGAGTTCGCGGACCATGGCCGCGTTGAGCATCCGTTTGGCGTCGAGCAGGCCTTCGCGGGTGGCCTTTCGCAGATCGGCCAGCACCTCGTCCACCGTGTCGTCCACCTCGTCGGCGGCGACCACCCGGGTGATCAGTCCGGCCTGGCGGGCTTCCTCCGCGCTGACGGTGCGTCCGGTCAGCATCCAGTCCGCCAGTGCTCGAGGCGTCAGACGATGGGTCAACGGCACGCTGATCATGGCGGCGGCCAGGCCCAGCCGGGCAGCCGCGATCGCGACCTTCACGTCGTCACGGGAGATGACGATGTCGGCGCAGGCCACCGGCGCGAGACCCGCCCCTGCCGCTGGTCCGTCCAGCCGCACGATGATCGGCACCGGGTGGGTCAGCATGCCGTGTTGGATCGCGACGATGGACCGGGCGAGTTCCGACACGTCGCCGTCGAGCGCTTCGCGCAGATCGACCCCGGAACAGAAGGCGCCGGCAGACGATCGCAGCACGGTCGCCATCAGGGAATCGTCCGCGGCGCACAGCTCGAGTGCTGCCACCAGTTGGGAGACGAGAGCCGAGGACAGTGAATTGCGGTTGCGGGGTGAATCCAGCGTGATTGTGGCGACACCTTCGCTGATCTCGTGTCTCACCAGGGGTGTTTGCATCGGGCCCTCGCTCATTGGATTCTCTTGTACTGGGTGTAGCCGCCCGGTGGGTTGGTGACCGGTGCCAGAACCATGGATCCCCGTGGCGGCAGCGACACCTCGATGACACTGCGGATGATGGTCAGTTCCTCCCCGCTGAGCAGGTCGCGCAGTGAGCTGGCGTCCAGCAGTTTGGAATCGGGCAGCAGCACCTGTTCGGTGATCGGTTGGTCGGCGGGGTTCGCCAGCACGACGACCGTGTCGCCAACCAGATCGGTGTGACGTTCGAAGCCGATCAAGCGCTCTGTCACCAGCCAGCGCAGGTTGCCGATCCGCAATGCCCGGTGTGATTCCCGCAGCGCGATCAATCGCCGGGTGCTGCGCAGCACCGGATTGTCGTCGCTGACCAGGTCCCACCGCATCGGGGCCCGGTTTTCCGGATCTTCCCCGCCGGTCATGCCCAGTTCGGAGCCGTAGTAGAGGTTGACCGATCCCGGCAGCGTGAACTGCAGCACGGTGGCCAACGAGCGGGCATCTGCATCGGGCACCGCACTGGTCAGGCGTGGCATGTCGTGGTTGTCGAGGTAGATCCACGACTTCAGCATGTGCTCGAAGTCGGCGTCGTCGTAGATGCGGCGCAGCATCGCGGCACCGTGCGCAGCGGAGACCTGCTGATTGGCGATGAGCACGAGCACGTGCCGAATCACGAAGTGCAGGACCGCATCCAGCTCGGGGAACCACTGCTCCGGAAAGCTGGTGATTTCACCCAGTACCAACGATCCCGGTTTCTCATCGTGGGCGGCGGCAGTGATCTCGCCGAGATACTTCATCCCCAGGTCGAATGCGACATCCAGCCGCCATCCGTCCACTCCATCGCGCAGGTATCCCCGGACGACGGAGTCCGGCTGGGCGTACACGTAGCGCTGCACCTCGGGATTCTCCAGCACGAGTTCTGGCAGGTTCTCGTTGAGGTACCAGGAGCGGGCACCGCCGCTGTACTTCTCATCGAGGTCGAACCAATCACGGTAGGGGCTGGCCGGGTCGGTGATCGCGGAGCGGAACATCTCGGAGTTGCGGCCCATGTGGTTGAACACTCCGTCCAGCACCAGTTTGATGTCGCGCTGGTGCAGGTCGTCGGCGAGGGCCCGGACATCGTCGCGGGTGCCGTACTCGGGTCGAACAGCTGTGTAGTCCAGGGCGTCGTAGCCGTGGTTGGTCCACGCCAGGTGGATGGGGCAGAGGTACAGCACGGTGACGCCGAGGTCGGCGATGTGGTCGAGATGGTTTCGCAGACTCGCCAGGTCTCCACCCCAGAAGTCGATCTCGTGGCTGTAGACGTGGTGCGCCTCGTCGTAGTGCCCGGCGACGGGCAACTCATCCCAGCTGTGCAGGACCTTGGGTTCCGGATACAGGTGGCGCTTCGCCTGCAGGTCCGCACTCGGGGCGAAGCGGTCCACGATCAGCTGGTAGACGAGCGCTCCGTTGCGCCAGTCCGCCTCGCGACGCCCGAACACACCACTCAGTTGGCGGTCGAAGGAGTTGGCATAGTCAATGGGCATGGTGGACGACCTCTCGGTGGCGCGGTTCAGGAATCGGTGGGACGGCGGTAGGCGTCCAGGTCGCTGCCCGTCGAGCTCGGTGGTTCGTGCGCCTGCAGCCGTGGGGTCTCATCGGGCATGCCCCCAAGGGCCCCCTCGGGCTCCTTGTCCGAACCGCCGGACGACACGGCGATCACGCCGACCAGCGTGGTCAACGGGACGGTCATCACCAAACCGATCGATCCAACCAGGGTACGAATCAACTCCCCGGAGAACTGCTCGGTGCGCAGTACGTCCACCAGCGGCCGTTGGTAGATTGCCAGCAGCAGCAGGATCGACAGCGTGGCACCGGCCGAGGCGAAAGCGATCGTGTAGACGGTGGAAGCGATGTGATCGCGTCCGATGCGCATCGCCCGTCGGAAGAGCACGGTCTTGTTGCGTTCGTCAGCGGCCAGCTCCCAGACGGCGGAGGCCTGCGTGATGGTGACGTCGTTCATCACACCGAGCCCGGCGATGATGATGCCGCAAATCACCACCGATGTGAGTTTCAGGTCTGGAGCCGCCGCCGACAGCAGGTAGTCGTCCTCGGTGGCGACGCCGGTCAGATGCGCCCAGTCGGTGGCTACCACGCCGAGGATCGCCGAGACGATCAGGCCGAACATCGTGCCCAGCAGCGCGGTGGTGGTGCGCACCGAGAATCCATGGGCGGCGTACAGCACCACGAACATGATGGCGGCACTTGCCACCAACCCGACCCAGACCGGATCCCGACCGACGATCAGTGCCGGGAACAAGAACTTCACCAGGATGAAGAAGGCGAAGCCCAGCCCCAGCAGCGAGGCGAAACCCCGCCATCGGGCCACCAGCACCACGAGGACGAAGAAGACCACGCCGAAGAAGATCAGTGGGGTGGTGCGTTCGAACTCGGCGAACTGGTACGAGGCGGGCTGGTCGGGGATCGGCACCCGATACAGCCGCACCTGATCGCCCACCTCGACGCCGGACGCGTAGATCGGCGCCGTCAGGAAGGCCTGCTGGTTGGACCCTTCCTCAGGCCCGGAACTCATCTTCACCGTGATTTCGGCGCAGGTCGAGGTGTCTCCGGCGACTGATCCGGCCTGGCCCGAGCAGGACGATTCCTTCACGGCGGTGACGGTGCCCCGGGGGGTGGTGACACCCTCGACGGTGTACGAGGAGGCATCGGAGCGAATGTGGCTCTGGACGTCGGACGGCCACAATGCCACCAGTGCGGCGATGGTGACCAGCAGGATGGGAATCAGGATGACGATCATGATGCGAAGGGCCTTGCGCTCCTGCTGGCGTTGCGCGTCCGTCATCGGAGCCTGGATGTGTGAATGTGCCACGGCGGTCCTAGTCTGTGCAGTCCGGCAGTCAAACGAGAGGGAGGCCCATCGGATGCAAACCCTACCCAACTCGTCCAGAAGCGAACGGGTAGTCGCCGATGCGGCTGCTCGCCTGTCGGTGTGCCTGGCCAGGCTGCGGCGCGGCCCTGGCGACAGCACGATGCGGTGTGTCGGTCACAGCTGGTGGCGGGCGGCGCGCACCCCCGAGGGTCCGTCGCTGGCGGAGTTCGGTCCCGATGGTGCTGCGGTGCGGGTGCGCGCCTGGGGGCCGGGTGCGGACTGGGTGTTGCAGCAAGCCACCCGATTGCTCGGCGCGGACGATGATCCCGAAGGTTTTCAGCCCCATCATCCGGTGCTGGCTGAGGCGTGGCGGAGGTATCCGCAGATTCGCGTCGGTGCCACTGATCTGGTGTGTGAATCGCTGTTGCCGACGGTG
>JAGXHS010000177.1 GCA_024636075.1 Propionibacteriaceae bacterium | reverse complement strand
TTCACGCTCGGTGCTCCGGGCCGCCGACCGGCGATCCGTCCGGTCCAGGCCAACCGCCGAGTATCGCGGGCGAAAGGGAGCCACGATCCGTCGGCCGAGGCCAACCGTCGGTCCGCCGCCCGTGAGCCGTTGACATGGAAGAACGCGGCCACCCCAGCGAGAAAAGCCGCGGCCCACCCCGCCGTGGTGACCTCGAGTTGGCCGGTGCTTGCCTCGCCGCCGAGGATTCTCGCGAAGTCGGCGATCACTCCTGCGGAAAGGGACACGAACACCACCGGAACCACAGCGAGCAGGATCAGATTCAGAGGACGACGGGCGTACTCCACCAGATTGCGCCATGCCAGCACGGCAGTCATCGGGGCACAGCCCTACCGTCAACGAGGTCGTATATCCGATCGAAGCGTTCCACGTCGGTGATGAAATGGCTGACGATCAACAGGCTGCTTCCGGCGTCTCGCCGGTCGCGAGTCAGCTGCCAGAACCGCTGGTAGGTGTCCCAGTCGAACCCGGCGTACGGCTCATCGAGCAGCAGCAGCTCCGGGTCGGGCAGGAGCGCCAGACCGAGGTTGAGCTTGGCCCGAGTTCCTCCCGAGAGCTGCTCAACAAGGGCACCGCGCCACTCGACGAAGCCAAACGTCTCATATAGGTCATCGCGTGAGTCCTCGATTTCCGGTTCAGTCATCCCGTAGGCGCGGCCGAAGAGTTCGAAGTGCTCATCACAGGTCAGCCGTTCGTAGAGGACGGGTTCCTGAGGGCAGAACCCGATGACACCAGTGTGTTCCATCATGCCGCTGTCTCCTCGCAGCGCCCCGACCAGAATCTTCATCAGCGTGGACTTGCCGGATCCGTTCTCACCCACCAGCGCGACGACCTCTCCCGGCCACAGGACAAGGTTGGCGCCCCGCAGGACGTGCCTTCTTCGGCGTCTGGGCCACCAGCCAGTCCTGTATGCCTTGGTGATGTCTCGTGCTGTCAGAACGGCGATGCCGTCATCGTTGTTGGAAGAATCCCTTCTGTGACGCGGCCCCCCATTGGTGCCCCCCTTCCTTGTGGGTTCTGAATCCACCATTGGCTCCTGTTCCATCAACCAAATGTGTCGCACCCGGGTGGCGCGTCAGGTCAGGCACACCGTCCGGGTGCGGGATCAGCGTCACCCAAGAGGATCAGAAGGTCCGCAGCACTCCCATGGGGAGCATCAAGGTCACGCAGGCGGTCTTCTGGTCTTGGGCGACCACCGGGCCATGATGCCGTGCGCTCCTCAAGATTCAGTTCAAGCCGGGTCACGGTTCAGAGAAGATTTGGAGGGCTCCGTCGCAGGTGGGGCGGGAAGTGTCTGCCTCTGGACGACGAACGGCACGTCCCCTCGAGAGGACCGGATGGCCCAATCGGATTGCTGGAGGACCTCCAACCGGACGATGACTCCGTCACGGAATACTGAGTGGCCCGGACCAAGCTTTCATCAAGATTGTGGAGGGAGAGTGGTCGGCCATCGCAAACCCGTCACCAACCGGCGATAATGCGAGGCATGGTGACTCGGCTGCAACAAGGCGATGTTGATGGTCCCGGCGAAGCGCCCCGCGTGCTGGCGGGGCGCGGCGTGGGGTCAGGTATGGAGCGCTCAGGACGCCTCGGCCGGATGTCCTGGGGCACCAAGATGTTCCTCACCCAGGCTGTGCTGCTTGCAGCGAGCATCATCACTGCCGGGCTGGTGGCCAGCATCATCGGTCCTGGGCTCTTCCACGACCACTTGTTGCTGATCGCGCAAGAACCTAGTTCCGGAGAGTTTCAACACATCGAACGGGCCTTCATCGACGCGGGTGTGGCCTCCCTCGCCGTGGGGCTCATGGTTGCCCTTGTTCTGGCGATCGTCCTGTCCTGGTACGACACCAAGAGATTGCGCCAACCGCTCGACCAGCTCACATTGGCGGCCCGCAGGGTGTCTGCTGGAGATTTCGCGGCGCGTGTTCCTGCGACGGGATTCAGTTCCGAACTCGAGGCGGTGGGAAAAGCCTTCAACGGCATGGCCCGTCGACTTGCCGCGACGGAGGAAACCAGGCGACGCCTTCTCGCCGATGTGTCCCATGAAGTGCGTACGCCGATTGCAACGCTGACAGCCTTGCTGGAAGCGGTTGCCGACGACATCACACCGTGGAACGTGGAAACGCAGAATCTCCTGATGCTCCAAGCTGAACGTCTACAGCGTATCGCCCGCGATCTGGACGCGGTCTCCCGCGCCGAGGAGGGTCGACTCGCGCTCGTCCTTGAGGCGGCCGACATGCATGAACTGGTGGATCGCGCCGTGGCGACGGCACGCAGCCGCTACCGGGTGAAGGGAGTTGCCTTGGAGCAGTGCGCCGATCGGCTGGCCGTTGTGGTCGATCCGCAACGCGTCGATCAGGTGCTGGGGAACCTGCTGGACAATGCGCTGCGTCACACCCCTCCCGGCGGGAGGGTCCGCATCAACGGCACCCAGCACGGTGCCACCACCGTCGTGACCGTCACCGACACGGGAGACGGCCTCACCGCAGATCAACTCGACCAGATCTTCGAACGCTTCTACAGGGCCGACGCGGCCCGAGACCGAGACGCGGCGGGCGCGGGAATCGGCCTCACCATATCGCGCAGCCTGGCCATTGCTCATGGCGGATCCCTCACGGCCGCCAGCGCTGGCCCAGGACAGGGCTCCACCTTCACCCTGACCCTTCCGCCCGGGCCGAGACACAGTTCGTCCTGACCACGGCAGCACAACCGGAACTCGCCGGTCATCCCATACGTCTGATCCTCTCCAAGACGGACTCAACTGCCCTGCCACGACGTCTGGCGCGCGACAAGAGCAGCGACCTCGCCACACACCACCGCCGACCCACAGCAAATGGAGAACCCCGTCAACAACCGACCACGCAAGCGACACGACTGGAAGACCCCCGCCCAGATCTATGCCAAACACCTTGGCAACCGGCCCCTCGGTTACGACCAGCGGTTGGTTCGCCGATGCCTCCGTCGAAGCCACATTGTGGGATGCGAGGGCCACAAGTTTGCGAATCGGGGACTCCCTGTAGTCTACTTGTTAGGTAAGGCATACCAAATAACATGGAGGTGACGTGCTCGCGAACTACCTAATCGGTCTGCGGGAAGGACTGGAAGCCAGTCTGGTGGTGGTGATCCTCATCGCCTATCTGGTCCGCAGCGGACGCCGTCTGCTCCTCCCCCGGATCTGGGCAGGCGTCGCCGCCGCCGTGGTCGTGTCACTTGCCTTCGGCGCCCTCCTCACCTGGGGCCCCCGTAGGTTGACCTTCCAGGCTCAGGAGGCCATCGGTGGAATCCTGTCGATCGTCGCAGTCGGCTTCGTCACCTGGATGGTGTTCTGGATGGCCAGCCACGCCCGCGGCCTCTCCGCCGAGCTGCGCGGCAAGATCGATGTCGCGGCCGAGGCTGGGCGCGCCAGCCTGATGCTCGTCGCGTTTCTGGCGGTCGGCCGGGAGGGGCTCGAGACGGCGCTCTTCTTGTGGGCGGCAACGCAGGCGGCCGCCGGATCCGCCGCCACCACCGCGCCGCTCTTCAGCGCCCTGCTCGGGATCATGACTGCAGCGGCGATGGGGTTCGCCTTCTACAAGGGGGTCCTGCGAATCAACCTGTCCAGGTTCTTCACCTGGACCGGCGTGATCCTGATCGTCGTGGCCGCTGGTGTGCTCGCCTACGGCGTTCACGACCTGCAGGAGGCCGCTATCCTGCCCGGCTTGAACTCCCTTGCTTTCGACGTGAGCTCCACCATCCCGCTGACCTCTTGGTACGGCACCCTGCTGAAGGGCATCTTCAACTTCTCCCCGGCCACCACCTGGCTCGAGGCGACCGCTTGGACCCTCTACGTGGTGCCGACGCTCATCCTGTTCCTCCGCCACGTCCGTCGTCCCATCGCGGCGCCAGCGGGCGAGGCGCACACGGACGCACCCGTTGAAGCCCGACTCCAGCCCGTTTCCTGAAGGACTTGTCGTGAAAACATCACTGTTCGCCCTCGCCTCCATCGCCCTGGCGCTCACGCTCAGCGCCTGCGGACTGACCCAAACCAACACCCCCGCCGCTTCCGGCGGGGCCCAGGAGATCACCGTCACTTCGACCGAGGACGCCTGCACCCTGTCGGAAACCGAGGTGGGCTCAGGCAACCTTTCATTCCGGGTGAGGAACGAGGGCACCGAGGTGACTGAGTTCTACCTCTATGCCTCCGACGGCCTGCGCATCGTCGGTGAGGTTGAGAACATCGGACCCGGGCTCACCCGCGACCTCGTCGTCGGCGTCACAGCCGGCGACTACATCACCGCGTGCAAGCCCGGCATGGCGGGCGAGGGCATCCGCGGTCCCCTCACCGTGACCGAGTCCGCCCAGAACTGACCATTCGGGCGTCGACGAGGCGATTGTCGCCACTTGAGGGCTAGCCTCGCAGACAGGGCACCGTCTGTTTTCCGGCCGACGTGGGTGGTCCGGTGAGATGGTGGCCCGTACGGACTGAGGGGGCGGGATGTATCAGGGCGTGATCGGCATGACGATCGCTTCCGTGGTGTTCGTTGCGGGCCTGTATCTGCTGCACAGATTCACCGCCGTGGCGGCGGACCCCCTGCAGGTTCTGCCCTTCCAATCGGGCTGGAGCCCCGAGGAACATGCCCTGTCGAGGTACCACGTGCGGTGGTATTCGGCGACGCTGGTGTTCCTCGCCTTCGACGTCGAGATGCTGTTCATGTATCCGTGGGCCGTCGTGGTGGAACAGAAGGGTGCGAGTGCGGTCATCGAGATGTTCCTGTTCCTGGGTGCCTTGTTCGTCGCAGTGTTCTGGGCGTGGCGCGAGGGGGCGCTGCGGTGGGTGTGAGGAGTGCGATCGCACGGCTGGCTGTACGCCATGCCCACGTCCTGGTGGTGGAGGCGCCCGGAGGCTGGTGCATCCGGGCGGGGGTCGAGCGGGCCGCGCTGGAGCGGGGCTGGGGGTTGGCGCTGTCCCCGGCCGACGCCGACGTGCTGGCTGTCTGCGGCACGCCCGGCACGGATCTCGACGAGGCCATCGAGCAGGTCTGGCAGCAGCTGCCTGGACCGCGCGTCAGGATCGACGTCCACGCCCGGGATGAGGTGGCGTCCCGACTGGAGCAGGCTCACCACCTGCTGCTGGACACAGAACAGCACCAGAGTGACGCCCACGACCGACCCGCTGCATCGGAGTCCCTCAGCGATGAGGACGCTGGCATGGACCACGGAAACATGGACCACAGCGAGATGGACCACGGAAACACAGACCACAGCGAGATGGAC
>JAGXHS010000013.1 GCA_024636075.1 Propionibacteriaceae bacterium | reverse complement strand
GTCTCACCCAACACGGGCAGGGCAAGTGGTACCCCGGTGAGCCGGTGCCACGCTGGCAGATAGCACTCAGCTGGCGTGACGACGGCGAGGCACTGTGGCAGGACCAGAACCTGCTGGAGGATCCGTGGTCGGAGCCGGACACGGCGTGGTTGGAGAACCGCAACTCCATTCTGGAGAAGTTCGCCGTGCAGACGGCGGCGAGGTTGGGAGTGCCGCGTGATGTGGTGCAACCGGCCTACGACGACACCGTCGCGAGCCTGTTGTTCGAGGCACAGCAACCCAAGGGTGAGCGACCCGAGATCGATCCGGACCCGAGCCATGAATCGCTGCAGGACGAGGAATCGCGCCAATCCATCGTCGACGAGTTGGACGACCGGCATCTGGATGACCCCCGCGGGTTCGTGGTGCCGCTGTTCATCGACCCCGATGGTGAGGGTTGGGCCACGGCGCGCTGGCGCACGCGTCGCAAGCACCTCTTCCTGACTCAGGGCACCTCACCGCTGGGTCTGCGGCTGCCATTGTCATCCATCGCATGGGGAGAAGTCCCGGCGGCCCCGGAGAAGAGCAGCTTCGATCCCTTCCCACCACTGCGCGAGGTACTGGGCGAGGCTGCCGACTCGGTGGAATCGGCCCGCGAACTGGCCATCGAGGACGCTCCGCGGACTGCGTTGACCGTCGAGGAACGTGACGGGCACTTGTTCGTCTTCCTGCCACCCCTGGAAGAACTCACCGACTGCATCGCCTTGCTGCGCGCATTGGAGGCGACTGCCACCGACCTGCACCAGCCAGTGGTGTTGGAAGGCTACCCACTGCCGGGGGATCCTCGGGTGCAGACGCTGACCGTGACCCCCGATCCGGGAGTGATCGAGGTGAACGTCCAACCCGTGGCCACCTGGGAAGAACTCTCAGAGCTGACCCGCAGCCTGTTCGACGACGCCCGCACGGCAGGGTTGGCCACCGAGAAGTTCGATCTGGACGGCGCCCACACCGGAACCGGCGGCGGCAACCACATCACTCTGGGTGGCAGCAGGCCGGCAGATTCGCCGCTGTTGCGGCGCCCGGATCTGCTGCGGTCGCTGGTCACCTTCTGGCAGCACCATCCATCGCTGTCGTACGTGTTCTCGGGTCGCTTCCTCGGCCCCACCAGCCAGGCGCCGCGGGTCGACGAGGGACGGCACGAGACGCTGTACGAACTGGAGATCGCCTTCGCCGAGCTGGAACACATCCTGAACGACCCGGCGTATCCGAACGACGTGGGCCGCGACGTCGCCGCCGACAAGGATCATACCGAGCCGGCTGAGGAGCGCTGGAAGCGGCGCCGGACCTCGCAGCCGTGGTTGACCGACAGGTTGTTCCGCCATTTGCTCACCGACATCACCGGAAACACTCACCGCTCGGAGTTCTGCATCGACAAGATGTACAGCCCTGATTCAGCGCGTGGCCGGCTGGGGCTGTTGGAAATGCGCGGGTTCGAGATGCCGCCACATCCGCAGATGTCGTTGTTGCAGGCGCTGCTGGTGCGCAGCCTGGTGGCGCGCTTCTGGGACGAACCGTACAGCGGTTCGTTGGTGCGCTGGGGAACCAGGCTGCACGACCGGTTCCTGCTGCCGGCCTTCGCGGCCCATGACCTGCGGTCCGTGGTGGCTGACCTGAACCGCTACCTGGCCAGCACCGCCGATGATGCCCCGCAATTCGACGACCGGTGGTTCGAACCCTTCCTTGAGTTCCGATTCCCCCGACTGGGTGAGACCGACGTCGACGGCGTGCACCTGGAGCTGCGGATGGGTGTTGAACCCTGGAACGTGTTGGGCGAGGAAGTCGGCCAATCCGGCACCAGCCGGTACGTCGACTCTTCAGTGGAACGAGTCCAGGTGGCAGCCACCGGACTGGTGGAGGGACGACACGTGATCACCTGCAACGGTGTGCCTGTTCCGTTGGTCACGATGCCCGCCGCCAGCTGGGGCGTCGGCACCCACGACACCGTCGGCGCCTCGGAGGCGAGGGTCGGCGGAATCCGCTACCGTGCCTGGGCGCCCCCGTCTGCGTTGCACCCGACGATCGGTGTGCATTCCCCGCTCACCTTCGATGTGGTCGATCGGTGGAGCGGTGTCTCGTTGGGGGGCTTCACCTACCACGTCGTGCATCCGGGCGGACGCAGCTATGACCGTTACCCGGTAAACGCCGCAGAAGCCGAATCACGCCGGTCCAACCGGTTCACCGTCACCGGTCACACGTCCGGAAAGGTGGACACCAGCGGCTGGCCCGCAGCCGGTGCGGTGATGCACCCGAACTCGGCTGAGTACCCGGCCACCCTTGACCTGCGGCGTTTCGATCGGGGAATCCGCTGACGCTCGTCAAGATTCGATGAGTGGCAGGCTGGGGAGATGAACTCTCCCACGATGGCCGACCGACTTCGCCAGATCACCGTGACCGTCGCGGAGATGTTCTGTCTCGTCGGCACCCTGGTCGGGACCGGAGCCATCGGCACCCGGGTCGAGGAGTCTTCGGGTGGAGCCCTGGCGGCCGATGCGACCCGGCTGGCTCCCGCCGGTCCGGCCTTCTCGATCTGGTCGGTGATCTATCTGGGCCTGCTCGCCTACGCCATCTATCAGTGGCTCCCCTCGCAGACCACCCGGGCGCGGCATCGCGCCATCGGCTGGCTGGTGGCGCTCAGCATGGTGCTCAACGCCGCGTGGTTGCTGGTCACCCAACAGGGCTGGATCGCCGTCAGCGTCGCCGTGATCTTCGCCCTGGCGATCACCCTGGGGCTGCTGCTGCGTCGAGCCAGCCAGCACGACGCCGGCTCTCTTGGTGACAAAGCCATCATTGACGGCACCTTCGGGCTGTACCTGGGATGGGTTGCCGTCGCCACGGCCGCAAATGTCACCGCCGCGCTGGTCTCGGGTGGGGTCGAATTCGGCGCCATCGTCTCGGACATCCTGGCGGCACTGGTGATCGCCGGGGCGGGTGGTCTGGGCATCTGGTTCAGCAAGGCGCTGGGAGCCCGGTTGGCTGTCGCCGCTGCGATGGCGTGGGGTCTTGGCTGGATCGTGGTGGGACGGCTCACCGACGAACCGGAGTCAGTGCTGACGGCTGTCGCCGCCCTGCTGGCTGCCGTCGCCATTCTCGCCGTCACCATCCGACGCCGAATCTCCGCCTGAGCACACCTGCAGGGCACCAAGCGCCACACTGACCGTGACCTGCGTGACGTCAGAGATGACATCTCCGTCGAGTTGCAGCGGAAGTGGGACGTCTGGCCGCAGCGCCACCCGGCTCGCCCGATACTCGTCCAGCCCAGCGACGGTGCGATCCATCCGCAGGACCCCTTTGGCTGCGATCAACGCCCAGTGGCCGAGGTTGGCTGGTGACACGATCATCACCTCAACGATTCCGTCGTCGACTCGGGATTGCGGGTTGATCGTCGCACCGGGGATCATGGATCCGTTGACGACCAGCACTGACCATGCCGTCAGTTCGCGAGTGGGTGCGCCGTCGAGAACCATTTGGAACCGTGAGCCGCGTGCCGCCATCCCTCGCACGGCGGGCAGGAAGTAGGCCAGCCAGCCGAACTGGCGTTTGCGCTGCGGCGAGACCTGCGCCACGATGCCGGCATCGTGGCCGTGGCCGAGCATCGTCAAGAATGGTTCCTGAACAGTGCATCCATCGACGGTCTTCACCTCAGCCCACCCGACATCGATTGGCCGCGTGGCCTCAGCCAAAGCCACCTCGATGGGGGTGAGGCCGCCCATCATGTGCCGCACATTTCTGCTGAACAGGTTGGCGGTCCCAGTGGGAATGAAGGCCAGTTCGACCGGTGATCCGCTGAGCACACCGGCGACGTGGCGCAAAGTGCCGTCACCACCGATCACGACAATCCGATCCGCACCCGAGGCCACCAACTCGGCGGCTGGTTCCGCTCCCGGGGCTTCGATCGTGGTTCGTCGCACAGCGACCACTGACCAGCCGAGTTCATCTGCGCGATGCTGGAGCTGACGGACGATCCCCTCCGCTCCGCGGTGCACCGGGTTCAGCACCACCCCGAGTCGGCGCATCACCGGATCAGTCGATGTGTCGAGCGGCACCTTTGTCCGCGGAGAGGGCGAGGGAGGCGTACACCCTCAAGGACGCCGACACCTGACGATCACGATCCGCAGGAACCCAACCAGCGGCGTCGCGGGCGGTCCGGCGTTCAGCCAGCACCTCGTCACTCACTGCGAGATGCAATCGTCGATCAGGGATGGAGATCTCGATCGTGTCACCGTTCTTGACCAGTCCGATGCTGCCGCTAGAAGCTGCCTCGGGGCTGACGTGGCCGATGACGAGACCCGTGGAGCCTCCGGAGAAACGTCCGTCGGTGATCAGAGCACAGTCGGGGCCAAGTCCTGTTGCCTTCAAATAGGCGGTCGGGTAAAGCATCTCCTGCATCCCCGGCCCACCCTTCGGTCCTTCGTAGCGGACGATCACGACGTCACCGGGCTTGATCGCACCGGTCAGAATCGCGTCGACGGCAGCCTCCTGCGATTCGGTGACCACGGCTGTCCCGGTGAACTCCCACTGCTCCACCGGCACGCCTGCGGTCTTGACGATGGCACCGTCCTCCGCGAGGTTGCCGTACAACACGGCGAGACCACCATCGGCGGTGTATGCGTGTTCCACGGAGCGGATGCAGCCGTTCTCGGCGTCGGTGTCCAGATCCTTCCACCGGTTGGTCGACGAGAAAGCTTCGGTGGTGCGCACACCACCAGGCGCGGCGTGGAACAGTTCCACAGCGGTGGGGGACGGGTCACCCGAACGAACGTCCCAGGTGGTCAACCAGCTGTCCAGATCCGCCGAATGCACCGAATGGGCAGCATCGAGCATTCCGGCGCGGCGCAGTTCGCCCATGATGGCGGGGATACCGCCCGCGCGGTGCACGTCCTCCATGTAGTAGTTGTGAGTGTTGGGAGCCACTTTGCACAGGCACGGCGTCACCTTGGACAGCGCGTCGATGTCGCGCTGGTCGAAGTCGACGCCCGCCTCGTGAGCCGCAGCCAGCAGGTGCAGCACCGTGTTGGTGGAACCGCCCATAGCGATGTCGATGCGCATCGCATTCTTGAACGCCTCCTTACTGGCCACCGATCGCGGCAGAACCGAGGCGTCGTCGTTCTCGTACCATTTCTTTGCATTGCGCACCGACAGTCGACCGGCCTCCAGGAACAGTTCCTTGCGGGCCACGGCCGTCGCCAGGGTGGAGCCGTTACCCGGAAGTGACAGACCGAGCACTTCAGTGAGGCAGTTCATGGAGTTGGCGGTGAACATGCCCGAGCAGGAACCGCAGGTGGGGCAGGCATTCGCCTCGACGGTGTCGATGGTCGCGTCGGAGACGCTCTGGTCGACGGCCATCACCATCGCGTCGATCAGATCCAATCGCGTTTCGGCGGTGCCGTCAGGGTTGATCACTGCGGTGCCAGCCTCCATCGGGCCACCGGAAACGAAGACGGTGGGGATGTTCAGCCGCAACGCGGCGATCAGCATTCCAGGGGTGATCTTGTCGCAGTTGGAGATGCACACCAGTGCGTCGGCCTGGTGTGCGTTCACCATGTATTCCACCGAGTCGGCGATGATCTCGCGGCTCGGCAGTGAGTAGAGCATGCCGCTGTGGCCCATCGCGATGCCGTCGTCCACGGCGATGGTGTTGAACTCGCGACCCACTCCCCCCGCCTCGGCGATCGCTCCGGCAACCAGTTGTCCCATGTCTTTCAGATGGACGTGGCCGGGCACGAACTGGGTGAACGAGTTCGCGATGGCGACAATCGGCTTACCGAAGTCGGAGTCGGTCATGCCGGTGGCCCGCCACAGGGCGCGGGCACCCGCCATGTTGCGGCCGTGGGTGGTGGTGCGGGAACGCAATGCAGGCATGGGTCAAGACTAGGCGATCCACCTCAGAGCAACAGGGCTGTCCCGTGCGGCTGAGACATTGGCAGGACGTCACCGCCAAACAGGTGTTCGGTTTCGCCACCGCAACGGGCAAGGCGGTGCTCAACGACGGCGCCGGGGAAGCTGTGTCGATTGTGTCGTCGAACCTGCGCAAACATTCCTCGGTGATCTGGTCACCGTTCGGTGTGGCTACCTCAGGTCGACTGCCGCGGGGCGCAGAATGTTCACGGCCCTGCGCAGTATGAGTGCGCAGGGCCGAATACGTCCTGACACAGGCGTGAGCCGCTGGGGAGGTATGAGCTTCCCAGCGGCTCACTGATGATCGGTGTGATGATCCGATCTCGGCAAGCCGTCTTTGGCTCGCCCCCGCGCATCACAACGGGGCGTTCCCGGGACGAACCCGATTAGCGAATCCTCGACTGGTCTTGCGTCCCGCACCCCGTTTCGGGGGAACGTGCAATCTGTCTATCGCGAACCGATGAACAAATCAATAGGCGGACCATGAATCTTGCCCAAATCTCATCCCCCCACGGCGTGTCGCGTGGACAGTCTCAGTTGGTCACCCCGTTGCCGGTGTACCAGATGCGTTCCAGGTACTCCCGCATCGAGCGATCCGATGAGAAGAAGCCGGTCCGAGCAACGTTGAGGATCGCCGAACGCGCCCAGGCGTGCGGGTCGGCGTAATACTCCTCCACTCGCTTCTGAGCTGCCACGTAGGATTCGAAGTCGGCAAGGGCCATGTACCGGTCGTCGTGCAGCAGATTTGCCACGAACGAGTCGAAGCGGCGCGGGTCACCGTCGGAGAAGGCACCCGATGCGATCAGATCCATCGTGGCCTTCAGCTGCGGGTTGCGCTCGTAGCGCTTCTCGGCGTGATAACCACGGCGCTGCGCCTCGGAGACTTCCGGCTCGGACATGCCGAACAGGAAGAAGTGCTTGTCACCCACGAGTTTCCGAATCTCGACATTGGCACCGTCGTCGGTGCCGATGGTGAGGGCTCCGTTCAACGCGAACTTCATGTTGCCGGTGCCGGATGCCTCCAGCCCCGCCAGCGAAATCTGCTCCGACAGGTCCGCCGCCGGGATCAACCGCTCTGCGAGGGTGACGTTGTAGTTCGCTGGGAAGGCGATGTGCAGTCGTCCTTCGACCCTCGGGTCGTTGTTGACCACTCGTGCCACCGAATTGATCAGGTGGATCGTCTCCTTGGCGAACCGGTAGCCCGGAGCCGCTTTCGCACCGAAGACCATCGTGCGAGGCGTCATGTCTTTCGGGTCAAGCTTGCCGGAGGTGATCTGCTCGTACAGGCTCACCAGGTGCAGCAGCTTCAGGCTCTGGCGCTTGTACTCGTGCATGCGCTTCACCATCACGTCCAGCAGGTGGCCGTGGGGAAGCACGATGCCGTCACGCTCGAGCAACACCTTCCGCAGCCGATCCTTGTTTGCCTGCTTCACCTTCATGAACTCGACCCGGAAGTCCTCGTCCTCGGCGAGCGGCTCCAACTCGCGCAGCCGGTCCAGCTTGTTCAACCAGCCCTTGCCGATGTTGCTGGAGATGAGCGCCGCCAAGCCCGGGTTGGCCAGCTTGATGAACCGCCGCGGAGTGACGCCGTTGGTCACGTTGGTGAACTTGTCGGGGTAGTAGTCAGCGAAATCGGCGAGCACCCTTTGTCGCAGCAGCTGTGATTGCAACTCGGCGACCCCATTGACCTTCACCGCTGCCACCGTGGCCAGGTGCGCCATCCGGACTGAGCGCTCAGGGAACTCCGCGATGATCGACATCCGTCGTGGCATCACCTCGTTGCCGGGGAATTCCTTACGGACCTCTTCGAGGAAGTCGTCGTTGATGCGGTAGATGATCTCCAGGTGGCGCGGCAGCAGTCGACCGAGCAGCTCGGTGGACCACACTTCGAGCGCTTCGGGCAGCAGCGTGTGGCAGGTGTAGGCGAAGCATTTCCTGGTGATCTGCCATGCGTCCGCCCAGTCCATCTTCTTCTCGTCGACCAGGATGCGCATCAGTTCTGGAACCGCGATCACTGGGTGGGTGTCGTTCAGTTGGAAGATGATCCGCTCGCTGAGGCGATGCAGGTCAAAACCCGGCTCCAGGTCATCGAGGAAGTCGCGAAGCGAACAGGTGACGAAGAAGTACTGTTGCTGCAGCCGCAGCTCCTTGCCCTGAGGGGTGGAGTCCTCCGGGTAAAGCACCTTGGTAATGTTCTGCGCGAAAGTCTGCGCCCGCACCGCCTGCGCGTAGTCGCCGGCGTTGAAGATCTGCAGGTCGAAGGCCTTGGTGGCCTGTGCACTCCACAGCCGGAGCGTGTTGACCCTGCCGTTCAGATACCCGGGCACCATGTAGTTGTGTGGTACCCCGAGCACGTTCCATGACGGAACCCAGTTGGTTCGTTCGACGCCATTCTCGTCCACGGTCTTCTCGGTGTAGCCACCGAAGTCGACTTGCACGGCCGATTCGGGGTGCGGGAACTCCCACGGGCCACCCAAGG
>JAGXHS010000176.1 GCA_024636075.1 Propionibacteriaceae bacterium | reverse complement strand
GGAGTGGTGGCGATCACCGCCGGGCTGATGGCGCACCTCGTCTCGGTGGTGGGGTTCGGAGTCGATTCAGGAATCGAATCGATCTCCGCCATCCTGGTGGCCATTCGGCTGTCGGCCCGGCTGCGTCACGGCGAAGTGGACGAGGCCAAGGAGCGGTTGACGCTGCGTCTGGTGGCAGTCACCTTCTTCCTGCTGGCCGCCTACGTGACTGTGGGGGGAATCCGCAGTCTGCTCAACCACGATGTACCCGAGACGTCGACGGTGGCGGTGGTGCTGCTGACCACCTCAGTGATCGTGATGCCCATCCTGACCTGGCTCAAGATGCGCGTCGGGCACGCCCTGGACGACCGATTGATCCTCGCTGACGCCGCCGAGACGAAGATCTGCGTCCTGCTCAGCGTGTCCACCCTGCTCGGAGTGGGGCTCTATTCGCTGACCGGCGCCGCGTGGCTGGATCCGGTGGCCGGCTTCGTGATCGCGCTCTTCGCGATCTCCGAGGGTCGTGAGGCGTGGGAAGGTGACCTCGACGAGGACTGCTGCTGACGGACCACACCATGTGACCTGACCGGTGAACGGCTCACTTGAACCCGCGCGGGCCCGTCGGATGGATAACAACTTGGTGACGAATCAATCTACCGTTGCACGTGGCGGTGATACGGGGTAGCTTCCATCCATGAGTGAGGAAACGGCGCCATCTCAGGGCGACTTCGGACGCCCCCTGGTTGTCCTCGACCGGGTCGAGAAGCACTTCGGCGACCTGCACGTTCTCAAGAACATCCATCTCACCGTTCACGCGGGTGAGGTGATGGTCGTGATCGGGCCCTCCGGGTCGGGCAAATCCACACTGTGCCGCGCCATCAATCGCCTCGAAACCATCGATTCCGGATCGATCACGCTGGACGGCCAGGAGCTCCCGGAAGAAGGCAAAGACCTTGCCCGGCTGCGCGCCGATGTCGGGATGGTGTTCCAGTCCTTCAACCTCTTCGCACACAAGACGATCCTGGAGAACATCACGCTTGGACCGATCAAGGTACGCAAGGTGAACGCCAAGCAGGCTGAGCAGGACGCCATGGTGCTGCTGGATCGGGTTGGAGTGTCAGCCCAGGCGGAGAAGTACCCCGCGCAGCTCTCCGGCGGCCAGCAACAGCGGGTGGCGATCGCCCGGGCGTTGGCCATGAAGCCGAAGGTGATGCTGTTCGACGAACCAACCTCGGCTCTTGATCCCGAGATGATCAATGAGGTGCTCGACGTCATGACAGGGCTGGCCAAGGAAGGCATGACGATGGTGGTGGTGACCCACGAGATGGGCTTCGCTCGCCGGGCCGCCAACAGCGTCGTCTTCATGGATGCCGGCGAAATTGTGGAGGAGAACGATCCCGAGTCCTTCTTCACCCATCCGGAAAGCGATCGCGCCAGGGACTTCCTGTCCAAGATCATCACGCATTGATGCACACACTCAGAAAGGGACGACCCATGAGAACAAAAGCACTCATCGCACTGCTCGCCGCCGGGGCTTTGGCGCTGGCTGGCTGTGGCAGCGACTCCACCGGAGGCTCGACAAGCGATCCGGTCAAGAGCGTCGACACCTCCACCTTCGAAGCTGGATCCACGATGGCCAAGCTCGCCGCAGCAGGAACGATCAAGATCGGAACGAAGTTCGACCAGCCCGGCTTCGGTCTCAAGGGACTCTCCGGCGCACCAGAGGGCTTCGACGTCGACGTGGCGAAAATCATCGCTGGCGCGATGGGCATCTCGGCGGACAACATCGAATGGGTGGAGACCCCCTCCAAGGTTCGCGAAGAGGTCATCGAGCAGGGCAAGGCCGACATGGTCGTCGCGACGTACACCATCAACGACAAGCGCAAGGAACGCATCTCCTTCGCTGGGCCCTACTACGTCGCCGGCCAGCAGCTGATGGTGGCTGCCGATGACAACACCATCACCGGGCCGGAATCCCTCAAGGACAATCCTGACGTGAAGGTCTGTTCGGTCGTCGGTTCGACCCCGGCCGAGAACATCAAGCAGTACCTGGCCAACGACAGCCAGCTGGTCACCTTCGACATCTACGACAAGTGCGCCAGTGCGCTGAGAAACAAGCAGGTTGGGGTCGTGACCACTGACAACGTGATCCTGCTTGGTTTCGTGGCCGAGTCGGATGGCGGCTTCAAGCTCGTCGGCGATCAGTTCACTGATGAGCCATACGGCATCGGTATCGAGAAGGGCGACACCGCCTTCTGCGAGTTCATCAACACCACGCTGAAGGACAATGAGGAGGCCTACAACCAGGCTTGGGCCTCCACCGCCGGCGCCGTTGAGGGCGCGGCAGCCGCCACACTTCCTCCAGCAGACGCCTGCGCCTGACCCTGAGCGGAGTCCAGTCTCCGATCGTTCACTGCTCACAGCGGGGCTGTCAATGAACGATCGGGGCTGGCCCACTCATCCAGTCACTCCCGCGAAACCCATCTTCTACCAGCCGGTACCAGCACGGAAGCGAGGACCATGGACGCCGTCACCGAAAACTTTGACCTGTTCCTCAGCGGATACTGGACATCACTGAAGATCTGCTTGATTGCCTTGATCGGCTCGCTCGTAATCGGCACGATCATCGCCGCATTCCGGGTCTCGCCGGTGGCGCCCCTGCGGTGGGCTGGAACCACCTACGTGACCATGGTCCGCAACGCACCGCTCACGGTGCTGCTGTTCTTCTTCGCCTTCGGGTTGCCCGAGATCGGCATCCGCGGTAGCTACTGGCTTTTTGGTATCTCCGCGCTGATCATCTACACCTCGGCCTTCGTGTGCGAGGCCCTGCGGGCTGGTATCAACTCCGTTTCCAGTGGGCAGGCAGAGGCTGCGCGAGCAATTGGCCTGCCATTCGTCGCGACATTGCGCGAAGTGATCCTGCCGCAGGCCTTCCGCACCTCCGTTCCGCCGTTGGGCAGCGTGCTGATCGCCATGTTCAAGAACAGCGCAGTACTCGGCGCCTTCGGCGTCGGGGGCGATTTGTTCAGCGTCTCGGAGACCCTCACAAGCGCTCGCGGCTATGCCGCGACACCGGTGCTGGTGGGGGTTGCCGTGGGCTACCTGCTGATCACACTGCCTGCGGGCGCGTTCCTGGCGTTTCTGGAACGGAAGACGGCGATCCTACGATGAGTGGCGGACTGGTTCTCTACGACCTGCCCGGACCCCGGGCCAGGCGTCGCCAGACGATGCTGGCCATCGTGGCCGGCATCGCTGTGCTCGGCGTCATCGCCCTGGTGCTCTATCGGCTGAACCAGCAGGGACAATTCGCGGCCCAGCTGTGGGATCCCTTGGTCAACCCCAGCGACAAGGACTTCTCCGCAGTGTGGAGCCTCATCGGCAACGGACTCGCGAATACCATGAAGGCTGCCGCGCTGGCCATCACCTTCTCCCTGAGTGTGGGCACGGTGATCGGCGTTGCCCGGCTGATGCTCGGCAAGTGGAGCCGAATGCCGGTGGTTGGGTTCATCGAGCTCTTCCGCGGGCTGCCTGTGGTCATCTCCATCTTCTTCGCATCGCGAGTGCTGCCCGATATGGGGGTGAACCTGTCGAACTGGCCGGGCGGGGAAGGTCTGTGGTTCGTGGTGATCGGCCTGACGGCCTACAACTCGGTCATTCTGGCTGAGATCCTTCGATCGGGCGTGAATGCCCTGCCCAAGGGGCAGCGCGAAGCAGCCTCCGCCATCGGATTGTCCGGCATGCAGACAATGGGCCTGATCCTGCTGCCGCAGGCCGTCCGCATCATGCTTCCAGCGCTCATCTCACAGCTCGTGGTGATCCTGAAGGACACCTCGTTGGCTGCGGTGCTCGGCGTGTACCCGGAACTGCTGAACTCAGCCAAGTACATCTACCTGAATCTCAACAACCCGATCCAGTCACTGATCGTGGTGGGAACCATCTTCGTGGTGATCAACTGGACCCTGTCGCAGCTTGCCGGCTGGGTCGAGCAGCGATTGTCCCGCAGCACCCGCTCGCCGGGCGAGGAAACAGACGACGAGGCGCACTACATCATCGACACGGCCGAGATGAGGCAGTGACTTCTCGCCGCTGACGCATCCCTTGACCATCCCGCTTGGACCCATGCGTCATGCTAGATGTCATGCTCGACATTGCTTTGGTGCTCGCCCTGATCGGGGCTGCCGCGAACGGACTCCGTCGGGGTATCGTCCTCGGTGGGCTACCGCTGGCCGGCTGGCTGGTGGGCGCCGTGGCAGGGCTGCGCTATCTGCCGGGTCTGATTGCCGGCACCGGATGGGTACCCCCGGATCCGTGGGTCCTGTTGTTGGTCAACATCGCGGCCGTTGCGGCGGCGGCGGGCTTCGGAGCGACGCTCGGCTCCCTGCTGGCACGAGCGGTCGCGACGGTCACCAACCGCACGCCACTGCGTCTGGTCGATGCGGCAGCTGGTGCCGTTGCGGGTGCCTTGGTCGCCGCAACCTTGATGTGGGCGATCCTGCCCGCCTCCCGGCCGGCGCTTCCGCAGCAATGGTCCCGAGCAGTGGGCGAGTCATACGTACTGGGGGCCATTGACAACGTCATGCCGGACTCTGCCCGCAAGCTGGTCGCAGAGTTCCGCAGCGCGGTCAACCCGGCTCGCTTTCCACAAGTCTTCGGCGAGTTGTTCCCCGAGCCGATCACCGACGCTGCCCCACCCAACGATTCGCTCACCAACTCGGCAGCGATCGGGGCAGCCCGAACGAGCATCGTCAAGGTGATGTCGCAGTCGAGCACCTGCGGCGGCACCGCGCAGGGCAGTGGCTGGACCGTGGCCCGGCAGCGGATCGTCACCAACGCCCACGTCGTGGCGGGCGCCGAACGAGTCACCGTTCAGGTCGCGGGGACCGGCCCCGCTCTCGAAGCAAGAGTGGTCAGTTTCGATCCCGGCACTGATCTGGCGATCCTCGATGTCCCGTCGTTGACTGCCCGAGCGTTGCCACGGGTGGCCCAGATCTCGGCCGGCGACGACGTGGTGGTGGCCGGCTTCCCACAGGACGGCCCGTACACCCTTGCTGCGGCGCGAGTCCGCAGCGAGCTCGACGCCCAGGGCCGCGACATCTACTCCAAGTTGCCAGCGACCCGCGAGGTGTATGCCATCAGGGGGACGGTACTGCCGGGCAACTCGGGGGGCCCCCTGCTGACCACCGACGGTGCGGTCGCGGGAACCGTGTTCGCCCGCTCGATCGACACCCGCGACACCGGCTACGTGCTGACGGACGAAGGCACCGATGCGACCCTCGACGCTGCTTTCGGTCTCAGTCGGCCGGTCTCGACCGGCGCGTGCCTGGTTCGCTGAGCGCTAGGCTGGCCGTCATGGAACGGTGGATGTGGCTGATCGTCGCTGCCACGGGAGCGCTGCTCGGCGGACAGTTGGCCTTCGACGGGTCCTGGCCGATGACCGCCATGGTCCTGATCCTGGCAGGATTCCTCAGCTGGTGGCTGAGTCCGTGGCGCCACGGGCGCTCCACAACCCACCAAGAGGTGATGCAGAACCCGGACACCCACCGGCCGGTCGTGGTGTACTGGCGACCGAACTGCCCCTACTGCACCCGGCTCCGATTGGCGATCGCCGGACGCCAGGGGGTTACGTGGGTCAACATCTGGCAGGATCCGGATGCCGCCCAGTTCGTGCGCAGCGTCAACAGCGGGAACGAGGTGGTTCCCACCGTGGTGATCGACGGAAATCCGTGCACCAATCCGACCGGCGCACGAGTGCTGGCTCGCCTCAACGGGTGACAATCGCCGCCCTGCGGCAGAATCTGGAGTGGGTAATGGCCGAGAGCGAGCACGGTTGGCCGGCTGGCAGCCCATGCTGGGTGGACATCATGGTCAAGAACTTGAGGAGGAGCCAGGCCTTCTACTCCACTGTCCTGGGCTGGAACTACACCGTCGCGAACCAGAACAGCGGCTACACCAACGCACTCGTGTCGGGCAAGCAGGTGGCGGGAATGTCTCCAGTGCAGGACGAGTCGGGCGAGCTGCCGACATCCTGGCAGGTCTATCTCGCCACCGACGATCTCGACGCACTGTCCAGGAAGGCGGTCGATGCGGGAGCCGAGGAACTGGTGGCACCGTTGAGGGTGGGACCGCTGGGCAGGATGGCGATCTGGACCGATCCGACAGGCACCACCTTCGGTGGTTGGGAGACATGGCAGCATTCCGGTTTCGGTACAACGGCGAAGAATGGTGCCATCGCCTGGTGCGACCTGATGTGCGACGACTACCAACAGGCCAGAGAGTTCTACGCCGACGTCTTCGACTACAGCTACGGCCAGTTGCCGAGCGTGGACCGCCCGTACGTGCTGTTCACGCCTCCGGGGAGCAGTCGCCCGGCCGGAGGCCTGGGAAAACAGACACACGACATGCCCCCGGCGTGGACCGTCGTGTTCCGGGTCGATGACGTCGATCAGGCCGCCGAGCACGTCACCCAGGCCGGGGGAACGGTGATCACGGACCCTTTCCACATCGAGATGGGACGCCTCGGCATGGCGCAGGGCCCCGACGGCGAGTTCTTCTCCATCTACACACCGTCCAGCGAGGCAGCCGGGAAGTGTGAGCCCGAAGCATGAACATCGATGTCGTAGTGGTGGGCGCGGGCCTCGCGGGACTGCAGTGCGCGCGGGCTCTCAGCGAGGCAGGCAAGTCGGTCCGTGTCCTGGAAGCTGCCGACCGGGTGGGTGGACGCGTCAAGACCGATGTGGTCGAGGGTTTCACCTGTGATCTCGGTTTCCAACTATTGAATCCAGCGTATCCCGAAGTGCGCCGCAGCATCGATCTGCAAGCGCTCCAGTTGCGTCAGTTCGGCCGCGGCGTGGCAGTGCGGAGCTCCCGAGGACTCTCAGTACTGGCCGACCCGGTGCATCATCCCGGCAGGGCTGTGGATCTGCTCCGCAGCGGCTACCTCACCCCCGGCGATCTGCTGGGCGCGGCCCGCTGGCTAGCGCCCAGCCTCACCTCGCCCAAGCGGATCGTGAGGCGTGCTGACATGACGCGGGCTCGAGCAATGGACGATGCTGGACTGCGCGGGCGGTTGCGGGACGAAGTCCTCGAGCCCTTCCTCGCGGGGGTCCTCGCCGAACGCGACGGATCGACCTCGGCCAACTACGTGTCGCTGGTGCTGCGGTCCTTCCTCCAGGCCACCCCGGGGATTCCTCGAACTGGCATGGCGGCGCTGCCCACCCAGATGGCCGAGCGGATCAGCCCGCTGATCAGTCTGGAGACACCCGTGGCGGCGGTGCTCTCGGAATCGGACGGCTGGACGGTGCATGCGTCGGGCCGCGAATTCCACGCCCATCAGGTGGTCATCGCCACCGACGCCTCGACGGCAGCCAACCTCACCGCCGAACCCTCGCCAACCGGCCCCGCGCCAGTGAGATCCAGTCGGGGTCTGGTCACCTGGTGGTTCGCAGCCGACCAACGGCCGAGCAATCTGACGATGCTCCACGTGGACGGCCGACCGGATGCCGGGGCCGTGGTCAACAGCTGTGTGATCAGCAATGTCTCCCCCGATCATGCACCGCCGGGCCGGCACCTCGTCCAGGCCAGCGCCGTCCTGGTGGGGGACACCGTCCCACAGGCCGACGTCAGGCGGCAACTCTCGGGTATCTACGGCACCAACGCTGATCTGTGGCAGTTGCTGCGCACCGACGTCATCCCCGATGCACTGCCGGCCTTCCCGCCACCATTGCGCACCGGACGGGGCATTCGCCCTGCGCCCGGATGCCATCTGGCCGGGGACCACTTGCAGACGCCTTCCATCCAGGGGGCACTGGCATCGGGATCGCGTGCCGCGCACAGCGTCCTGGCGGAGGGCTGAAGTCATGGCGACGGCCAGCTGCACCATCCGGCATCGAGTATCGGCGGGGGTCGACCAGGCGTGGCAGCGGTTGTGCAGTCTGGAAGCACACACCGCAGCCATTCCCTTCACCACGTTGACGTCCAGTGGTGGCGAGACTCACCTCGCCGAAGGAATGACGTTCACTGCCCGAACCGTCATCGGCCCGCTCGGGTTCGACGATCGGATGGTGGTGGAGGAGTTGACTGCACCCAACGGTCAGCAACCGGGACACTTGGTCATCCGAAAACTGGGCCGCTGGCTCGGTGGCCGCACCGAAGCCACGATCGCCGCTGACGCTGCCGGTGGCTGCCGGGTGACATGGGTACAAGACATCAGCAGCCCATTGCTCCCGCAATGGTTGAAACCCGTGGGGGCGGTGGTGACACGGTTGAGCTATCGTGCCGGAGTCCGACGGATCATCGGCTCCTGACGGCTAACTCAGCTGGCGTGGCGCTTCAAGGTCGCAGACATGACTGAGCAACGTAACCGTTCCGACAACTCCTCGGCGCGACTCACGGGAGTCTTATCGGCCAAGGCGCGGTCCGCTGCAGTCTTGGGCCGGTGGGTGGCACAGACCAAGACCAATGCGGTCACAATCAAGAGCGAAAAGATTACAATGGGGAGTAGCAACATGATCGGGGGCTTCACTTTCTCCGCTGGGGGGAGGATTCGACATCGGGGGTTTGTCGAAACTTCCGGCCATTTACACATTGTTGCACGTACCCGAACCGTTTGACCGTGAGAACCTCACAACCAACTGAGCCTTTCGCTGCAGGCTTTCGTCAAAGGCGTAGTCG
>JAGXHS010000175.1 GCA_024636075.1 Propionibacteriaceae bacterium | reverse complement strand
GTCCATACCTACCTCACCCCGGGTCAGCCGCCCCACGAGGTGGAGACGACGGTCGCCGACGGCGCGGACGGCATACCCAGCCTTGCCGCCCTGTCCTATCCGACAGGCCGGTTCGAGCGGGAGGTGCGCGACCTCTACGGGGTCACCCCCATCGGGCACCCACTCTCGCGACGGCTCGTCCGGCACGGGCACTGGCCGACCGGCTACTACCCGATGCGCCACGACGCACCCGCGAGTCCCGAGTTCGAGGAGGACGCCGGGTCCTTCCCCTTCCTCGAGGTCACCGGCGACGGGGTCTACGAGATCCCCGTCGGGCCGGTCCACGCGGGGCTCATCGAGCCGGGCCACTTCCGCTTCTCCGTCGTCGGCGAGACCATCCTGCGGATGAAGGCGCGCCTCTGGTTCGTCCATCGCGGCATCGAGAAGCTCTTCGAGGGACGCCGGCCCGAGGAGGGGGTCGAGCTCGCCGAGCGGATCAGCGGGGACACGGCCGTCGGGCACGGTCTGGCGTACGTGATGGCTGTCGAGGGCGCGCTGGGGCTCGAGGTGAGCGAGGAGGACCGCCTCGTACGGGCGCTGCTGCTCGAGCTCGAGCGACTGCACAACCATGTGTCCGACCTCGGCGCGATGGCCAACGATGTCGGTTTCGGGATCGCCAACGTCCACGCGCAGCGACTGCGCGAGACCCTGTTGCGGCACAACAAGGCCATCACGGGGCACCGGCTGCTGCGGGGCGGGGTGGGCATCGGCGGCTGCCGGCTGCTCGCTGCTGCCGATGTCGACCTGATCGCCCGGGTCGCGCAGGAGGCAGCGGAACTCGTGTCGATCACGCTCCGCAACTCGGTCGTCGCCGACAGGTTCACCGGGACCGCTGTGCTCGCGCGCGAGGAAGCGGTGAACATGGGAGTGCTGGGCTACATCGCGCGAGCATCCGGTGTGGACATCGACGCGCGACGTGACCATCGGTTCATCGACCTGGGGCCCGGCTTCCGGGTGTGCGTGCGGAACGGCGGGGACGTGCTCGCGAGGTTCGGGGTGCGTGCCGAGGAGGTGGCGGTGTCGGCAGGTCTTGTCGCTGACTTCGACGCGAGGCTCGGGGGGCGGACGGGATCGCTCACGGGCACGCCGGACGTGACCCGGTCTGCGGCACGAAGGCCGACGGCCGGCCGGGCTGCGAAGGGTGGCGCGGCGAGCGGTCTTGCCTTCGTCGAGGCTTGGCGGGGGACGGCGTGTCACCGCGTGGAAATCGACGACGCGGGCCGGCTTTCGCGGGTAGCCGTAGTGGACCCTTCTTTCTTCGGCTGGCCGGCGCTCCCGGTGGCGCTCGCGGACACGATCGTTCCCGACTTTCCCCTGGCCAACAAGAGCTTCAACCAGTCGTACGCGGGCAACGACCTCTAACTCCGATCCCACACGATCATTGCAGCGCTGAGGTCAGCCGCATCACGTTGTCGACGTAGCGTCGGTACCACGGCTCCTGGGACCACTCGGCAAGCGTGAGCTCACGACTGAGGGCCAGATAGCGCTCATTGTTCCGGCGAAGGGACGTGACCAGATCACCACCGAAGCCGAGCAGAGTGATCTCGTAGTCCAGCAGGAAGGATCGAAAGTCCATGTTGGACGAGCCGATGATCGCCACCCTGTCGTCCACTGTCATGCACTTCGCGTGCAGCACAGCTGGTTGGGGGTACAGGTGGATCCTCACACCAGCCTCCAACAGCGCGCGGTAATAGGAGCGTTGGGCGTGGTGAACCATGAACTGGTCCGCCTTCTCGCCCACGAAGAGGTCGACCTTGACGCCGCGGTAGGCGGCCGTGGTGATGGCACCGAGCAGCGACTCGTCCGGCACGAAGTACGGGCTGGTGATGGACAGTTCCTGCTCCGCCTGGTGCACCAACGCGGTGAAGAGCCGCAGGCTCGGCTCAGTGGTGAAACCCGGTCCGGAGGGGATGGCTTGCATCACATTCCCCGAACCGCCCAGGACCACATCTGGTTGGTCGACGAAATATGTCCTGGAATCGAGTCTCTCACCGGTCTCGGCATACCAATCGATCATGAACACCGACTGCAGCGCTGGAACGATGTCGCCGGTCAGCTTCACGGTGAGGTCTTTCCACTCCCGGCCGATGCGCTTGTTCTTCTTCGAGTCGTAACTCGGATGGATCATGTTCATCGACCCCATGAAGGCGATCTCACCATCGATGATCGTGATCTTCCGGTGGTTGCGAAGGTCGGGCCGTCGCCACTTTCCACGCAGCAGGTCGATCGGCATCATCAGGTGCCAGTCGATGCCGGCGGCGGTGAGCCTCCTCCGGAAGGCCCGCCACCCCGGATACTTGCGCGAGCCGATGTGGTCCATCAGCAACCGCACTTCCAGCCCACGGTCGACGGCCTCGGACAAGGCGACGAAGAAGTCGTCGGTTGCCTCATCCCACGCCATGATGTAAATCTCCACATGCACGTAGTGCTGGGCCTTCCGCACTGCGACGGCCATCTCCGCAATGGCCTGGTAGCTGTCGGCGAACAGTCCCTGGTTGGTACCGGTGACGCAGGGCAATGCGGTCAGCTCGCGGTTCATCTCCAGCAGCGTGTGCAGGTGATCACCCACCTCCGCGCCGCTCGGGACCGTCGGCCACGATTCCAACCCTGTTTCGATCTCCGCGTGCGCCCGCAGCTGGATCGCGCTGCGCCGTCCGCGCACACGGGGGCTCCCGATCAGCAGAAAGAGAGGCAATCCGACGGCTGGCAACAACAGGATCAGCAGCAACCACGCCTGCGAGGACGACGGCCGTCGATTCTCGGGGACCGTTCCTACCGCGACGATCTTGATCGTGTAGTCAACGAGCAACAGCACCAGCCCGAGGTATTGCGCCACCGTCATGCATCTCACCCTAACCAACCCACCCGCGACCAGGTGGGGGTCGGCAGCAGGATGACTACCGCTTGGTCAGGTCCGGCGTGGCACCGGCTTGGACGACGGGGAGCACTGTTGAGAGCTCACAGGTAAGCTCACGCGTGTGAATATGGAAAAGGTGCTGTTCGGCTTCTTCGTGGTGATGGCCGCGACGCTGAACTTCGGGTTCTTTGTCGGTGACATCGGCGACGTCCAGATCCACCACGTGTACGAGCTGTACGCAGCAGTCGTGGTGAACATCGTGGCCACCGTGCTGAAGTTCGGAGACCGCACCCAAATGGGTGCCGTTCACTTGGCGACCAGCCTGGTCGCCGACATTCAACTGATCGCCGCCGTCTCCGTCTATGTCTGGGCGACACAGATTTCGGTCGACGGTCTGACTGTCCGTTCCATCTCCAGCGTGGTGTCGTTGTCCGGTGGCGCTCTGCTGGCCAACTTGATCTCGGTGGTGCTGCTCGTCATCGAAACCGTGTCCTACCGGCGGCGCTGACACCATGGGTGGCCCCCTGCTGATGCTCAGCACCCGGCCTTGGCGCCGGACGGGTGGCGGACGCCTTCGCCGAGTGGCGGTCGAGGTGCCGACGGAGGTGCAGCGGACTGAGGCGATCTTCCTGGTGATGCGGCGGATGCGCAGTCCGATTCTGACTCTGATCGCCGCCTTCACCATCTCGATCCTCGGTTTGACGCTCATCCCAGGGGTCGACGAGAACGGCAACACCTGGCACATGAGTGCCTTCGACGCCATGTACTTCATGAGCTACACCGCCAACACCATCGGCTTCGGTGAGTTGCCTCATCCGTTCAACACTGCCCAGCGGATGTGGGTCATCATCGCGATCTTCATGTCGGTGATCGGGTGGGCCTACTGCATCGGGGCCCTGCTCAACCTGCTGCAACAGCCAGGCTTCAAGCGGGCCGTGGCGCTGCAGCGTTTCGGCCGAAAAGTAAGACACATGCGTGAGCCCTTCACCCTCATCGCCGGATACGGACAGGCCGGGCGAACCCTGGCGGCAGCTCTGGACCGGACCGGCCGACGGATCGTGGTGCTGGACGAGGATCCCGACCGGCTCGAGATCCTGGTGGCCGACCAGCTGCTCCATGACGTCCCCTACTACAACGGTGATCCACGAAATCCCGGGCTGCTGGGGCTGTCCGGCCTGGGACACAAGCTGTGCGAGGGTGTGATGGCCATGACGGACAAGGACGAACAGAACCTCGCGGTGATCATGGCGGCCCATCTGCTGCGCCCCGACATCCCAGTCATCACGCGGTGCTCGGAGAAGGAGAACACCGGCAAGATGGCGGACTACCGTCCCCAGGACATCATCAACCCGTTCGAGCGCTACGGCGCATATCTTGTGCTGGCGCTGCAGAAGCCCGGGACCCATCGTTTCGCCACCTGGCTGCTGAACGAACCCGGCACTGAGATGCCCGGCCAGCACGACGGTCTCGGCGACGGCAAATGGGTGGTCTGTGCGGACGGCCGGTTCGGATCAGAAGTTGCCAATGATCTTCGCCAAGCGGGCCTGGAGGTCGAAGTTGTGGACCCCGCCGACGGCGATCCAGACGTCACGGGCGCCATCGGCATGGTCGCGGGCGCCGAATCCGACACCACGAACCTGTCCCTGGCTGCCCATGCCCGGTTGCAGAAGCCCGAGATCTACCTGACCGTGCGCCAGAAGTCCATCCACACTGGCGCCCTGCTGCGTGCTTTCGCGCCCGATTCGGTCTTCATCGCCACCGATCTGGTCGCGTTCGAAACGCTCGCCCGGTTGGAAGCTCCCCTTTTCTGGAAGTTCATCGAGTTCATCCAGCGACAGGACGACCAGTGGTCGCGCAAGGTGATGGACCAGATCGTCGCACGCGTCGGTGAACGCACACCCACCGCGGAGAAGATCACCCTCGGACCAACAGACGCACCGGCCGTGTGCAGGTGGCTCGAGGAAGGAACCCTGACGCTGGGCCAGTTGCTCAGCCATCCGGACAACCGTGATGAACCGATTTCCGTGTTCCCCACCATGCTGGTGCGCGACGGCGAAGCGACCTATGTCCCCGATCTGGACACCAAGCTCCGCAAGGGGGACCAGCTGGGTCTGCTGACCCGATCCGTCGGACTCGGACTACTGCGTGAAAATCTGACCCGCGACGTCAGCGTGGAATACTGCGCCACCGGCGAGGCCATACCCGCCACCTGGTTCTGGCAGGTGGTCACCGGGAAACGACCACGCTGCGATCATCACCAGACCTCGCCGACCGAGGAGAAAGTGACCACCAACAGCCACCAGAACAATCGGGCCCAATAGGCTGGGGAAGTCGAACGAGCGGAGTTGTTATGAAGGTACTGATCACCGGCGGAGCGGGCTACATCGGCAGCACGACCGCATCGGCGTGTCTGGACGCTGGCCACGAAGTTGTGGTCGTGGACGACTTCTCCACCGGACGACCTGAATTCGTCGCTGATCGGGTGCACTACGAAGGTGATTTCGCCGATCGCGGGGTCTTCAATCGCATCACCTCCGAGCACGAGATCGATGTGGTCATCCACTGCGCCGCCAGGATTCTGGTGCCCGAATCGGTCACTGATCCGCTCACCTACTACGAGAACAACGTGGGCAAGACGATCGACCTGTTGCACCTGTTGGGCGAAGCCGGGATCAATCGCTTCGTCTTCAGTTCGTCGGCCTCCATCTACGCCCCGGACGAGAACTTCGAGGTGAACGAAGACTCGCCCTTGGCCCCCGCCAGCCCCTACGCACGAACCAAGGCGATGATGGAGCAGATCCTCGAGGACACCGCGGATGCCTCAGAGCTCAAAGTGCTCAGCCTGCGCTACTTCAACCCGGTGGGCACCGATCCGCAACTTCGCACCGGACAGCAGATCGAACATCCGTCGCACGTGATGGGAAAACTGCTCGATGCCTGGCTGAACAACGACACCTTCACCGTGACCGGCGTCGACTGGCCGACCCGCGACGGATCTGGCATCCGCGACTTCATCCACGTCTGGGATCTGGCCCTCGCCCACGTGGCGGCGGTCGACAACTTCGACGCAGCCACAGCTGATCAGTCCTACCAGGTGATTAACATCGGAACCGGCAACGGGACCACCGTCAAGGAACTCGCCGCAGCTTTCGAGGAAGGGGCCGGCCGCAAGCTCAACATTGCTGAAGGAGCGCCTCGCCCCGGTGATGTCGCCGGCGTATGCACGGTGTCCGACAAGGCGGAACGGATGCTCGGCTGGACCCCGAAGCACACCATGGTTGATTCGGTCCGCGATGCCATCGCCTGGATTCCCAGGCGCAAGGAGATGCTGGGCTTCTGACGACCAGCACGGAAAGGAACTCTCCATGAACCGCACTCTCGTCGTCGTTTCCGTTCTCGCACTGTTTGCCTACGCCGCCGTGACCCGACAATCCGCCAAGAGGCATGCCCAGCGCGACAAGGAGCTGTGGGCGGCGAGTCGCTGAGCCCTGAGTAGCTCCTGGTAGGCACCCGCCGATACGCAGCGAGAAAGAATCTCCCGGGCACCGTTACGGCGCCCGGGAGATTCTCGCAGTTGCCTCAGATCACTCGGGTGGTGGCGGAGGTGTCGGAGCTCCCGCAGGCGCGGGAATCTTCGCGTACTCCTTCGTTTCGACACCGGCCGCGTCGGCGTCCTCCGCCGGATCCTCTGATTCTTGCGCCTCGCGATGCGGCGCCGGGTCCCAGCCGGTGTCGACGAGCTTCTTCTGCACCAGAATGGCACCGCCCAACAATGCGGCCCCCACGATGGCCATCGCGACGATTCCGGCCACTGAGCCCAGCTTGGCGCCGGAACCGATCAGGATGCCGAACCAGCCGAAGTCGGCGTCACCAAAGGTCGTGTTGGCGCTGCCGAAATCGCCCAGCACGCCGAGCAGACCAGCCGGCAGCAGTGTGATGAGGACACCATTGGCAAAGCCGCCGAGAGCCGCACCACGGCGGCCGCCCGTCGCGTTGCCGTACACACCGGCCGCGCCGCCGGTGAAGACGTGCGGCACCAGGCCGGGCAGGATCAGGGCCAGACCGAACATCGGGTTCAACCACACGGAGAGCAGCGCCAGGCCGATCAGACCGCCGGTGAAGCTGGAGAGGAAGCCGACCAACACCGCGTTCTGTGCGAACGGGAAGACGATGGGAGCGTCCAGTGCCGGGATGGCACCCGGAACCACCTTGGCCGCGATGCCCTGGAAAGCTGGCACCAGTTCGCCCAGGATTGTCCGGACACCGAAGAGGATGACGGCCACCGCGACGCCGAACTGCAGGCCTTGGGTCAGCGACTGCATCAGGTAGTTGCCGATATTGCTCGCGCCACCACCGAAAGCCTGGAAGGCTTCCTCGCTACCTGCGCGGATCAGGAACAGGATCGCGAGCACGAGATACATCATCACCATCGACAGTGCCGTGGCAACCATCGAATCACGCAGGAACCGCAGCGATTCGGGCAGATCCAAGTCTTCGGTGGACCGGCTGTGGCGTCCCGTGGCACTGCCGACGGAGCCAGCCAAGATGTAGCCGGCCGAGCCGAAGTGGCCTATCGCGAGGCTGTCATCGCCGGTTATTCGTCTGG
>JAGXHS010000174.1 GCA_024636075.1 Propionibacteriaceae bacterium | reverse complement strand
ATGGTGACTATCGAGGAGGTCAAATCATGACTGTCAAAGACATCGGTCCCCGTCCCCAGGCGTTCGACCTGGAGACCGAGACGCTCGAGAATCCGAACTACCGCACCGTGGCCTGGAGCGGGAGCTACCTGCAGGTCACCCTCATGTCGATTCCGGTCAACGGCGACATCGGGCTAGAGATGCACCCGGACACCGACCAGTTCATCAGGCTCGACGGCGGCCGCGGTCGAGCCCAGATGGGACCCAGCAAGGACGAGCTGACCTTCGACCACGAGGTGACCGACGGCTGGTGCGTCCTCGTTCCGGCCGGTAGCTGGCACAACGTCACCAACATCGGCGACGAGCCGATGCAGGTCTACACCGTTTACGCGCCGCAACACCACACGCCGGGCAAGCTGCAAAAGACCAAGGCGATCGCCGACGCTGACACCGACGACGAACCCGCCGACTGGTCTGTCCAACCTGAGTAGGTCGCAGACCAACACGTCTGAGCAGAGATGACGTAAACGCCCGTCAGGCCGAGCCGGATGAGAGTGACGGCGGCGCCTGCCACTCTGCACGTAGGGGCCGAAGACAAGGCCTCTGACGACGACCCTGGGTCCACGCTACTGTGCTCGCAGCGCGCCCATGAGCCGATCCTCGACGCCGCACGAACAGCTCGCCGGTCTTGGCCTCGAGGCGTGCCAAGGTGGAAGTCGGCGCTGATCCACGTGCCATGGTGCTCTCCTTGGGAGATCGGTCCGAGTCGGCACGTGGTTTGACCGCTCTGACTCTCGAGCATGCCGGATGACCAAACCCCGTTCAAGAATTTGCCGAAGACGTGTGCGTCAGGCTCGTCCGGGGTACAGAATGGGAACACCCTCCTGAGAGGAGGACCGATGGGCATGGATGACAAGACTCGCCACAAAGGCGAGGAAGTCAAAGGCAACGTCAAGGAAGGCTGGGGAAAGCTGACCGACAACGCGAGCCTCGAGACCGAGGGCAAGGCCGAGAAGTGGGCCGGAAAGGCCAAGGGTGCCGTCGACGAGGCAGTCGACGACCTGACAGACGACGAGACCCGTCGCAACTGACGCTGGAAAGAGGGAGTAAATGGCAACTATCTTGTGGATTATCGCCGCGATCCTGGTGATCGCCGGAGTCTTCGCGATCTTCCGGAAACAGCTGGTGTGGGGCATCGTCCTTATCGTCGTGGGCCTGCTCGTTGGCCCGGGCGGCGTGAGTATCTTTTCGTGATGATGTGACTGAGCTGCCGGTCTCCTTTGGGGGCCGGCAGTTTCGCGTCGGTAGCGTCTGGGCTGAAGGTAGGGACTCGATGGAGGGCGTCACCAAGTACCGGCGGTCGCTGCAGACCACCTGGACATCGATCAGCGCCCTAACGCGGAGTGCACGAGGATGAGTGCACCTAGCGGTCTGACGGGCGGCCGGCCCCTCCGAAATCCGTGGCCGTCGCCGCGCTCGGTTCTCCACTTCGGGCAGAAACGGTTGCCGATTCACGCTCAGGGCGCTGTTCAGCGAATGTATCGGGCGCAGGTTTGGCCGACGAGGTAGGCGGGCGGACGAATCGGACGCGTGGCGCTGTTCACCGCCAACCCTTTACGTGGATCAGCGGCGCGGCGGTGGGTGCGTTGTTCGGGGGCTACATCCCCTAGCATCGCGTCATGTCCGCATCCAAGTTGATCCGAGCGCTGGTCCTGTCCTGTCACCCGATCCCATCGGTGGCTGTCACGGCAATCAGTGCCGGGCTAGTGGCGCTGGCTGACCTCCCCATCGGCCAAGGGGCTCTGGTGACGGTGGCGGTCTTCACCGGCCAGCTGGCGATTGGCTGGTCCAACGACTACCTCGACGCCGAGCGGGACCGGGCCGTGCTTCGGTCCGACAAACCCGTCGCGACCGGTGCGATGAAGCCCCGCGTCGCCGGTATCGCCGCGGTCATCGCCCTCATCGTGACCCTCGCGCTTTCGGCGGCACTCGGCTGGCCCGGCGGCGCAGCTGCACTGGCCATCGTGCTGTGCGGCTGGGCCTACAACCTGGGCCTGAAGGCAATTGTCCTGTCCTGGCTGCCGTACGCCATCGCCTTCGGGATGCTCCCAGCGGTCGCGACGCTGTCGGATTCGCCGCCACGGTGGCCGGCGCCCTGGGCACTGAGCGCAGGCGCGTTGCTCGGCGTGGCGGCCCATCTGGCCAACGTGCTTCCAGACCTCGGCGATGACGTCGCCACCGGGGTCCGTGGACTGCCACATCGGATCGGCGCCAGAGCCACCGCACTGACCGCAGCCGCCCTCTTGTTGACCGCGTCCGCGGTGATCCTTTTCGGTCCGGTCGGGCAACCTGGTCCCTGGGGCTTCGCCGGCTTCACCGCAGCGGTGCTGGTGGCCGGTGCGGCCGTCTGTCTCGCCTTCGGTGACCCGTCCTCGCGGAGGTTCTTCCTAGCGATCATCCTGATCGCAGGGCTCGACGTGGTGTCGTTCGCATTCTCGGGCATCCGCCTCTGAATCTGCCCGGAACAGCGCCTCCCCTTGGGTTCGCCGGTTGGGCACAACCGCGACAGGCCCCCGTGGTCGCCCGTCAAGCCTTGTGGGACTGGGGTTAGGCGCGATCGTCCTGGTGCGGGCGCGGCGAGAACGGACGTAGCAGAACTCCCGCCCGCTTGGTCCTACGCGCGACAACGTGATGCTCAGCCCCGGCGGCAGCTGTGGCAGAGCGACGCCGTGACCGGCCGTGACACACGGCGGGCGGTGGCCGGTGTCGGTGTCGGTGGCGACGGATGTCGGGTTAAGCGGCCCCGGCGAAGTTTGTGTGAGCCGGATTGAGGTGTGTGTGTTGTGGAACATCGGGGGACCGATCGTGGTGTTCAACCCGACGTCTCATCATGCCCGGGGGATGCTAGTTGAGGTCCTCGAGAAGGTCGGCATAGCTTCGGGTCTCCTGATAGAGCGTGGTGGACCGGGCGAACTGCAGCGCCGCGTCCTGGTTCCCCGGGCGTGCGTCGAGGGCTTCCTCCACCGCTGTCGCGATGGATTCCATTCGTCGCTCGTCGTCATCGATCGGATCGAAGAAACTGATCCAGCCCCCATCGCCGAACTCGGAGACCAGATGGTCGAGCCTCGGCAGGACGACCGGTACCCCGTAGGAGGCGGCGAGCAACAAGCTGCCTGAATTGAGCACGTTGCGGAAGGGCAGCACCATGACGCTGCACGCGGCCACCCAGTTGACGATCTCGCGATTGGAAAGCAGCTTGTGGTGACGATGGAGGGGGAGCGGATACGGCAGGTGGGCTTCTATTTCGGGCTCGGCCGCAGGACCAAGAAGTCCCGCCAGGGCGACGGCGCATCCGGAACGGCGATCGGCCACCAACTTTCCCGCTCCCAGCAAGTCCCCGACGCCCTTGTACGGGCGGATGACGCCCACGAATCCCATGACATCGACATCGCGAGGAATCCCCACCGCATCGCGGGCCTCGTCGCTGGTGACGGGGCCCGAGTAAACTCCGAGATAGCTGCAGTGGGGCAGGTGGAAGATCTTCTCCGGAGGAATGTCGTAGAAGGGCAACGCCACTTCTCTCGTGTTGGAGTTGAGAACGATGATTCGGTCGGCGACCTGAGTCAACAGAGTGCCGAGCCGCGCTTCGCACTGCGGGTAGGGCGTGTCATGCGCCAGCACATTTTGGACAGTCCAGAGGACCATGACTCCTCGGGACTTGCATTTCCGGATTGCAGCGGCGAGTGTATCGATTCGTTCGTCGTATTCTTCGGCCGACGTAGCGCCGACCGTCAGCGGACCAGTCCACTGGATGTGAAATACGTCTCCAGGCTCGAGCTCCTCCAAGTCAAGCAACAAGTTTTCCAGTCGCACGCCACCGGAAATCTGCCAGCCGCGGGCACGCGCTTCCAGGAAGAGCAAGTTCAGGTATGGATTGGTGTTCCAGTTGGGAAACACACTGATCGTGGAAATGTCGACACCTCCTCGGTGCGGATGAGATCAACCTGTGATGTGGCGTCGGATTCGTCCCGCAGCCCGTCGGACCTTCTTGACCCGCCACGAGAACGCCTGCTGGGCCCGATCCAGACCGCGGGGCAGGATGTGCAGTTTTCCTTCGCGCACCCTCACTGCGCTCCAGTGCAGTGAGACGTGGCCAGTGAATTCGACGGGTACCTGATACCAGCCCTTACTGTCCCAGCAGATTGCACTGGCTTCGCAAGTGCCGACACCGAGGCTGTCGATTTGACCGGGGCGCAACATCGCAGTGCATCCGGCAGGATCTGTGGGGCTGGCCAGAATCCGGGGCGGCTGTTGCCCTTTCCTCGGCATGCCATGGAGCTCCAGACGGATGACCACCCCGCTGCCGGGTGCTGGCCTTGCGGTCAGTGATGCCCCACCACCGCGCACTGCAGCCGATGCGGACACTTCGAGGGGGGGACGTTGTGACTGTAGTTCCCCGAGCAGCTGTTCCACATCTCCTGACACCAGTGCGGCAATTAGAGGGAATTCTTCTGATTCCGGAGCCGGGACATCAAGCAACGAGACTCTCTCGCTCAACAGAGCCGACAGGTTCACCACCTGCTGGAGCTCGGAGCGCTCCCAGGACGAGCCGCTGGCCACAACGGGGTTCAGGACCTGTGTACGAAAGCTCTGCAGGACGGTATCGATCAACTCATCGCTGATAGTTGTGGACATGACGGCACGGAGAAACCGCTGCGCACTGGTTGCGCTGCCCGGCGTCTTCTTGGCGAGTTGGCCCATCACAGATGCTTGGTCGATCTCGCTCCTGCTGAACAAATACACACTCAACTGCTGTTCGGGACCCAGAACGGGCTTCGGCAGGCTCGGCATGAGCATCCAGAGTTGCGTGACGGCTGCTGAGATCTCTTGCAGCAGGGACGCATCCAAGGGCTTGCGCCGATGTGCGGTCAGGACCGTGTCGACATGACGCCATAGATCTCGACGTGCGACATACCAGTATTCTCTCGCCAGAGCTTCAGGGGCTTGATCGGTGATGATCTTTGCCGCTACCGCCTCTTGCCGAAGATACTTGCACAGCTTGGCAGGCTCCGCAGGGGGACCGGTCAGTCCGGGATCACCCGGTTGGAGCCGGTGATGATAGCTGATGTCGCGCAGCAGTGTTTGCCCCGAGGCACCGATCACAGAATCTGGGGTGGCCAGTATCGCATCTGTTCCCGTGACGCTGACGAAGGCCAGTCCCTGTCTTTTCCAGTAGCTGGTGCTGAACATCATGCCCCAAGGGACCCGATGGACGAGGTGGCGGCCCGATTCCAGCCACGTTCGATGCGCTGTCGGCTCGCTGACGTCTCGATTGATCGGCTCATGTCGAGTGCTGGTCGGGGTGAAGTGCTGGTAGTCGGCGACAAGGAGTTCATCGCCAGTGGAACAGAGGGCGTTGAGCATCGACTCGTGAGCCTTGGTGGGAACGAGGTCGTCGCCATCGACGAACGTGAGGTAATCGCCGGCGGCATGCCGGACGCCGTGGTTGCGTGCAGCCGCCGGCCCGTCTCCAGGACTGCGAAACGTTCGGACCCGGTCATCGTTCCCAGCCCAGGCTTGGAGACGGTCCCATGTGTCGTCCGAGGAGTTGTCGTCGACGCAGACCAACTCCAGGGTGCGCAAAGTCTGTTCGAGCACCGATCTGACAGCATCATCGATCCAGACCGAATCATTGTGGCACTGAAGCACCACCGAGAGCAGTGCTGTGCGGCCCTCGGGGGTGCTGTGGCTCGGTAGCACATCGATTGATCGTTCTTGGTCCGGCCGGTGCGATTCATGGCCTTCGAAGTTAACTCCGAGCGCGGCACACACCGTTCTGAACTCGGTCGGTAATTCACCCGCTTCTGCCAAGATGGCCGTCCCCAGACTTCGGAGCATCGGCGGGCGCTGAGTGAGCAGTGTCGGTGCTTCCGCTTGGGTGACCAACGTCTTGAGGCACTCGAGCGCTGCGTTCCGGTCGGCGCACTCGTCCATCTGTCTGATCCAGGGCAGTCGTCCCATCACCTCGTGCGACAGCACCTTGGAAATCAGTTGCTGAAGTACCTGCGGATCCAGGGTGGAGGGCACATTGTTCAGGCTGGCGGCTGTCTGGCGTCCCCAATCGCCCAGACGGATACCGGAGGTGAGTCCGGCCGTGACCGATCCCGGACGCCTTCGGTAGAGGTATGAGATGACCGGGACCACATCGATCGACCTGGCTGCGACGCAGAGCGCCACCGAAGCGACGACTTCTTCACAGCTGGTTCCTTCGGCCCATCGGATTCCGGTCTCCTCCAGGAACCTCCTTCGGTAGACCTTTGTCCAGACGGTGTGATCGCGGATCAGTTCAGGATGTTCCTCGATGGTCGTGGAACGCACGCCCTCTCGGAAGATCGGAGCGGTGACGGTCCAGTAGCGTTTCCGTCCCGGGACCTGGGTGCCGAACTCGTCAGCCATTGAGGTGGCGAAGTCGGATCCACTCTGATCAAGCCATTCGATCATGGTCGCATGTGCCCCGGAAGCAACGAGATCATCGCTGTCAACGAAGACGATGTAGTCACAGCTGGCGGCCCTGGCGCCGATGTTTCGTGACGCGCCAATTCCCACGTTCTGGGTGTTCACGATCACTGAGACGCGTGCATCCTGCAGCTCGGACCGGCGGGCGACGGCTTCGCAGGCATCGGGTGACGCGTCGATGACGACAACCACCTCACCGACACAGTCCTGGTCGAGGACAGAGGTCAGACAGGCAGACAGATATGCTTCCACGCCATAGGCCGGAACCACGACGCTGAGTCGACCAACAGCTGGGGTGGCAGGAAGGACCATTCGTCAACCCTAGACTGTCTGTCGGCCTCGTGGACGGTGCTAGAGTGGCGTCGATCCCATCTGAAAACGAGTCAGGACAGGCACATCGAAGGACACCAAGGCGCATCACTTCTACGCCGTGCGCGCCATGCTCTCCCGGGGCGACTCGTTCGT
>JAGXHS010000012.1 GCA_024636075.1 Propionibacteriaceae bacterium | reverse complement strand
GTGCCGGTGGCAGGACGAGGCAGCGATCCGACCACACCGGCCGGTGATCCGTTGGCCGCCGCCTACAACGGCTTGGTGACGCGACCCCGCGTCTCCGGTGCCGGAGCGTTGACCACCCCCGAGGCAGTGTTCGTCGGTCTGCACCCGATGATGCCGAGCTTCTCGACGCGACACCACAGCACCTCGGCTGACTTCTTCTCCGACGTGTTGGCCGACAGCACCGATCCGCAGTGGATCGCCACCAACCACCAGGAGCGATTGGTCAACGATTCCTGGTACCTGGAGCTGTACCGCGACCATTCCTCATTCCACCCGCTGCACGTCGTGCATCGCTGGTACGCCACAGCCGCCGCGGCGCAGCACTACCGCCAGGTGATCTGGGTGGGAGCAGATCGTGCCACCGTCCGGCGGCTGGGTTTCCGGTCCGCGACCAGGCTGTCTGATGCCCACGAGATCGCCCGCGAAGTGCTGGGTGACACCCCGCGGGTGGTGGCCTGGCCGTCGGTTGGCTCCGTCGTCGCCGAGGTGAGCTGAATGCCGAACCCGCTGCAGCGCGTGGTGCGCGGGTTGGCGCCGCGAGTCGACGTCGATGTCGCCGGACTGGAGCTGCTGGCCGCCCTGCGCGGGCCGGTGGTGCTGGCGGCCAACCATCCCAGCCCGGTCGACCGGGCGATCCTCACCGACGTCGCCCCGCGTCGCTGGCGGGTGACCGATCTGAAACCGAGGCCGGCGCTGTTGCTGGGTCGCAGCCCGCTGGTCTTCTGCGAGGGTGGTGTGTCGCCGGACGGCTCGCTGGGTGAGTTCACCCATGTGGCCGCCGATGCGGCTCACCGGGCACGGGTGCCGCTGGTGCCCGTCGTGATCCGTGGTACCCACCGGTTGAGGGAACTGCCGGCGCGCTCGACACGCGACCGGCCGCGTGAGGTCCTGGTGCGCTTCGGTGAGGAAGTGCTCCGCGCCGGAACCGTCGAGGAGACCACCGGTGAGCTGCGCGCCGTCCTGGAACGACTGCTTGCCGAGGACGCCAGCAGTTGGTGGCGCACGCTGACCCCCGGCTCGCAGTCCCGGCAGCAACCGTCCGGGTCATGGAGGACCGGCTGGCTGAACAGTGCCGCAGCAGACCGTCCCGGAGCTCACCGACGACCGACCATCTGGAGTTGAACCGCAGTGGATCCCATGGTGGAGGGAACGCTGACGTGGACGGCATTGCAGACCGATGACCTGCCGGGCCTGGCGGAACTGCAACGGGCGATCGAGTACTTCGACGACCCGATGTCGGTGCAGGGCCTGGACGAGCTCACTGACTCCTTCCTTGCGCCCGGGAGCTCTCCCCGGCAGAACGCCGTCGTCGGCCGTGATCGGGGCGGCACCATCGTCGCCTACGCCTGGAACCATCTCCGCAACGAGGCAGCACCGCGATCCCAGATGTGGCTGGAGGGTGGGGTCCATCCCGCGTGGCGCCACCAGCACCTGGGCGAGTACCTGTTCGGCTGGCAGCGGTCTCGTGCCGAGGAGTACCTGCAGCAGAAGGCAGCCGAACAGGGCGGTGACCCGGTGCTGTGGCTCGGTCACTCGGTTGAACAGCAGCAGGCGTCTGTGGTGCGGCTGCTGGAACAGCTCGGGATGGCGCCCGAGCGATGGTACTTCGACATGCACCGGTTCTTCGACGACATGGCTGACGAGCCGACTGTGGCTGTACCGACGCCCGAGGGGGTGACCCTTCGGCGGTATTCCAGCGAGTTCAGCGAACCGGTGCGGCACGCCCACAACGCGGCGTGCGCCGACTTCGAAGGGGTGAATGTGGTCTCCCGCGAGGCGTGGGAAGCGGCGCTCAGTCGAGAGGAGGCACGCCCCGAATGGTCCTGGGTGGCGCTGGAGAACGACCAGGTCGTCGGGTACGCGATGAACTGCGCCAACGAAGAGGAGTGGCAGGACCAGGAATACAGCGAGGGGTGGACCGATCGGATCGGTGTGTTGCCCAGCCACCGCAACACCGGCGTCTATCGAGTCTTGCTGATCGCCTCGATGAAATCCTTTCAGCAGGCCGGTCTGGACGCAGCGGGGGTGGGGGTCGACACCGGCAACCCTCAGGACACCAGCGAACTCTTCAACAATCTGGGGTTCAAGTCGCAAGACATGGCGGTGCTCTACTCGATGCAGGCGACCCTGGCCGATGGTGAGGTGCTGTGGACTGCTCCAGGAGCACTGGGCCCTGGTCCGCTCGGGTAGCTGTAGGCTTTGGCGCGACAATCTGATGCAAGGGAGTCGGTGCAGATGAGCGGGCATTCCAAGTGGGCCACCACCAAACACAAGAAGGCAGTGATCGACGCCAAGCGAGGCAAGCTGTTCGCCAAGCTGATCAAGAACATCGAAGTTGCCGCGCGGGTCGGTGGTGGTGATCCGGCCGGAAACCCAACCCTCTACGACGCCATCCAGAAGGCCAAGAAGAGTTCGGTCCCCAACGACAACATCGACAGGGCCCTCAAGCGGGGCTCGGGTGCAGATGGTGGCGGAACCGACTACGTCACCATCATGTACGAGGCCTATGGACCGGCCGGCGTGGCGATCCTGATTGAATGCCTCACCGACAATCGCAACCGGGCGGTTTCCGACGTCCGCGTCGGCGTCACCCGCAATGGCGGCACCATGGCGGACGGCGGTTCGGTGCAGCGACTGTTCGCCCGCAAGGGCGTCGTGGTCGTTCCCAAGGAGCAGGCAGGCCGCGTCGTCAGCGAGGATGACCTGCTCGAGGCCACCCTGGACGCAGGCCCGGAAGACGTCAGTGACGAGGGCGACACCTTCGAGGTGCTCAGCGACGCGAACGACCTGGTGCACGTGCGCGAAGCCATCCAGGCCGCCGAACTTGATTACGATTCCGCCGAGGTGGCCTTCATGGCATCGTTCTCGCAGCCGGTGGACAATGCCGACCAGGCCCGAACGCTGTTCCGCATCATCGATGCGTTGGAGGACTCCGACGACGTGCAGAACGTCTACAGCAATGAGGAGTTGTCCGACGACATCGCCGCCGAGCTGGACTCCGACGACTGAACCGACGGCGTGGGAGCAGCGCGGGTTCACCGCGACCTCCTAGAATCCGAACAGGTGTTCGGATGAAGGGAAGCGTGCTGTGGTGATCATCGGGGTGGACCCGGGCCTGACGCGCTGCGGTGTCGGCGTGATCGAGGTGGACCACCGCCGCCAACTCCGGTTGCTTGGTGTCGGCGTGCTGCGCAGTGCGCCCGACGTCGATCTGGCTGTCCGGCTGTGGCGCCTCGAGCAGGGGCTCATCGAGTGGTTCGATGCCTACCCACCGGACGCGGTGGCGGTGGAGCAGGTGTTCGCCCAGCACAATTCGATGACCGTCATGGCCACCTCGCAGGCCTCCGCGATCCCGCTGCTGCTGGCAGCACGTCGGGGGGTTCCGGCCACCCAGCACACCCCCAGCGAGATCAAGGCCGCAGTCAGCGGTTCCGGTCGTGCGGACAAGGCACAGGTGGGCCAGATGGTGAAACGTATCCTTCGGTTGGACGCCGCACCGACACCGGCCGACGCGGCTGATGCCCTCGCGCTGGCCATCTGCCACGCCTGGCGGGGTCCGGCGACCAATCGATATGCAGCCGCGGTGGCTGCCCAGCAGAACCGGAGGGACCATTGATCGCGCACCTCAGCGGCACAGTGACGGCTGCTGGCCCCACCTGGCTGATCATCGATGTCGGTGGGATCGGAATCCGGGCGTTGTGTCCACCGGCCACCGCCGCAGCGGTGCGGGTCGGGGAGCGGAGCACGTTGATCACCTCACTGGTGGTTCGTGAGGACAGCCTGACGCTGTACGGGTTCTCCGACGACGACGAACGGGACGCCTTCGAGCTGGTGCAGACCGCCTCCGGGGTCGGTCCGAAGCTGGCTCAGGCAATCGTGAGTGTGCTGAACCCCCAGCAACTGCGCACAGCGATCCAGACCGAGAACCTGGCGGCGCTGTGCGCGGTGCCGGGGATCGGGCGCAAGGGCGCCCAGAAACTGGTGATCGAGCTGAAGGACCGGATCCAGTTGTTGGCGGTCGAAGCCACTGCCGAGGCACCCACCGGCCACGCCGCCCCGGTCTGGCGGGAACAGGTCAGTGAGGGCCTGCAAGGGCTGGGCTGGTCGGGCAAGGACGCCGAAGCGGCGTGTGACCGGGTGGCTGCGGCCCACCCGGACGCGGAGGAGATGCCGGTGGCACAGCTGATGCGCACCGCCTTGGCGAGTCTGGCCCGGTCGTGATGGACAGTTCCCCGCTGGACCCGCACCGCGGCGCCGACGAGTCCGACGTCGAGGCGCAACTGCGACCCACCAGACTGTCCGACTTCCGGGGCCAGTCGCGGGTCAGCGATCAACTCGGGCTGGTGCTGGCGGCTGCCCGGTTCCGTGGCAGCACTCCCGACCACGTGCTGCTCTCCGGTCCGCCCGGTTTGGGCAAGACCACTCTGGCGATGATCATCGCCGCCGAGATGTCGGCACCGCTGCGGATCTCCTCGGGCCCCGCGATCCAGCACGCTGGTGACCTGGCTGCGATCCTGTCCAGCCTCACCGAGTCCGAGGTGTTGTTCCTGGACGAGATCCACCGGATGTCACGCCCCGCTGAGGAGATGCTCTATCTGGCAATGGAGGACTTCCGCGTTGACATCGTGGTCGGCAAGGGCCCCGGGGCCACCGCCATCCCGATCGAAATCCCACAGTTCACGCTGGTGGGTGCCACCACTCGCGCCGGGCTGCTGCCCGGCCCGCTGAGGGATCGTTTCGGTTTCACCGCCCAGCTCGAGTTCTACCAGGCGATCGACCTCGAGCACATCGTGCAGAGATCGGCCGGCGTGCTCGGGCTGCAGCTGGACGCCGACTCAGCCGCCGAGATCGCCTCCCGCTCCCGGGGCACGCCACGTATCGTGAATCGGCTGCTGCGCCGGGTCCGTGACCTGGCCCAGGTACATCACCAGGGACGGATCACCCGCGACATCGCGGCCCAGGCGTTGGATCTGTACGAGGTGGATCCGCTCGGACTGGATCGGCTGGACCGTGGCGTGCTGGACGCGCTCTGCCGACGATTCGGTGGCGGTCCCGTCGGGCTGTCCACCCTGGCGATCAGTGTCGGCGAGGAGACCGAAACGGTCGAGGAGGTCGCCGAGCCCTTCCTGGTACGTCTCGGGTTCCTGATGCGGACACCCCGAGGACGGGTGGCCACGCCACAGGCCTGGCGACACCTCGGTCTCACCCCGCCGAAGCCAGCCCCCGAGCCCGGCCCTCCCGACCTTTTCGGCGCGCCGTGACCCCTCCGGACGGATTCTGGCAAGGCCCCCCACGGTTGCCCGTCGAGCGGGTCGATGCTGGAATCGGAGTAGGGTCTCGCTAGTCTGGGGCTGACGATGGCTTCAGGCCACACTCTCAGCTGAATGGAATGACGCAATGGACCCCACGTTTCTGATCCTGCTCCTGGGTGCAGGTGTGCTCTTCATGTTCTTGATGCAACGCCCGATGCGCAAGCAGGCGGCGGCCCAGGCCAAGATGCGCGACGAACTGCAACCGGGTACCAGGGTGATGTTGAACAGTGGCATGTTCGGCACAGTCAAGCACGTGGCGAACATGCCACTGTTCAACATCACCCTGGTACCCGGTTGCAG
>JAGXHS010000173.1 GCA_024636075.1 Propionibacteriaceae bacterium | reverse complement strand
GGCCGAGACAGCTCGGCTCACTGGTGGTGGTTCGGCGTGAGTTCACGTGTCATGCGGCACCGCGACGCGGACAGCCTTGCTCCTGCTGTGGCGGAACGATTGCTCCGGTCATTGGTCGAAGTGCAACGCGACAAGGACGTCGTTCACCTGTGCCTCACCGGTGGCCGGATCGCCAACCGCATGTACGCCGAGTTCGCCGACCGGGTGCCTGCCAGCGATCTGGACCCCACCCGGCTGCACCTGTGGTGGGGGGACGAAAGATTCCTCGAGACCGGTGATCCTGACCGCAACGCCTTGCAGGCGCTCGCCGTGCTGGCGCGGACCTTGCACCTCGAATCGTCCCAGACGCACTCGATGCCAGCAAGCACCGGCAAAGCGGACCCGGGTGACTCGGCGTTCGCCTATGCCGAGGAACTGGGTGACACCCGTTTCGACATCTGCCTGCTGGGGATGGGCTGGGACGGGCATGTGGCGTCGATATTCCCTGATCACCCGAGCTTCGACAGCACCAAGGCGTTGGCGATCGGTGTCACCGATGCGCCGAAGCCGCCGTCGGAGAGGATCTCGCTCACCTTCAACGCATTGAACCGATCGGATCAGGTGTGGGTCCTGGTCAGTGGGGCCGACAAAGCCCGAGCAGTGGCGAGGGCTCTCGATGGAGACCCGACGGTGCCAGGGAGTCATGTGCACGGGCGGGATGTGACCTTGTGGTTCCTGGACGAGGAGGCAGCGGCCGGCCTGCCCCGCTACCAGTGCAGCCTCTGATCGGTCAGGAGCGCGTCACACGCAGGAGCGCGTCACACGTGGGCGCGAATCAGTAGATCACGTCGCCGCGAGCGCGGCGATCTCGCAGACCCTGCAGTGCCTCCGCAAGAATCGCTGCCGCTTCCTTGTCGCTGCGGCGTTCCTTCACGTATGCGAGGTGCGTCTTGTAGGGAAGCACCTTCGGCGGTGGCGGCGGGTTCAGGGCGTCCATGTTGGCTGGAAGCCCGCAGCGCGGGCAGTCCCAGGCATCCGGCACCTGCGCCTCGGCCGCGAAAGCGGGTCGCGTTTCATGGCCGTTGCTGCAGAAGAAGCTGACGTGCTGCCGCGGGGCAGTGTCTCCCCGCTCAGCCTCACCCATCGGGCCGGCGCCAATGCGACTGCCCCGAATTGCGCTGCCACCAACCACGTGTCTCTCCTAGCGTGTTGCCTGAGTCCTTGGGTATCGCCCGGATCAGAAACCTAACCGATACAGCACTGTCAAGGCGATGATGCAGGTCAACCAGAGCAGACCAACAATGACGGTGAGGCGATCAAGGTTGCGTTCAGCCACCGAGGTACCGCCCATGCCTGTCGACATGCCCCCACCAAAGAGATCCGACATGCCACCACCGCGACCCTTGTGCAGCAGGATGAACATGGCGAGCACGATGCTCAGCACAACGAGCACGATCGACAAGCTAAGAATCGGCCAAGTCATCAGCGGTGCCACAATCACGCCTGCCAGCCTAACTCACTACCCGCCTCAAATCTGAATCGGTCTCACTGAAGCTGGCCGCGCACCAACGAGTTACCCGAGTGCGTCACGACACCGTCGTAGTCCTCCGCGGAGATGTCGACGATCGTGTAGGCCTCGTCAATCATGGTCTGGGTCACGGGGAAGCTCTCCTGCTGCTGGGAAGAGTAGACCCCCACGGACATCATTCGCTCACCGTCGGTGTTGATCAGCCACACCTCGATGTAGCCGGACGACACGGTGAACGGCTCGGGCGTGTCGATCACCAGGAACAGCTGGTCGCCCTTTTTGCGCAGTTCTGCGGTGCCGCGCTGTACCTGGGTGTCCAGAGTCCTCAGCACGGCCCGGAAGATCACCTGACCGGGACGCTCCCGCCAGAACAGTCCGCCGCCCGTCGCTCCAACGGCGACACCGAGCGCCGCCAACGACAACGTGATGCGGCGAGAGAACCGCGGAGTGGGTGCGGTGATGGCCGCTTGCACGCCGTCCCAGACCGAGGCGGGTGGCTGCGCCCACTGGACGCCGCCCGGGTCCTCCTCACCGAGGCGGCCGAGCAGCTCCGCCACCACCTCGTCATCAAAACCAGGTGTCGCGTCATCAGCCCATCGCCGTACCATCACTCACCTCCTCCACCAATGATCTCAATTGCAGCAGCCCTCGACGGGCGTGGCTCTTCACAGTACTCAGCGGCATCTCCAGGTGATCTGCCACATCTTGCAGTCGGGCTCCTTCGGCGTAGGCCATCCACAGGATCTGCGACTTCGGGGGCCCGATGTCCTGCAGTGCATCGGCGATCAGCAATCGGTCCGCCACCTGCCGCGTCTCGTCGGTCGCCGCCTCGGTAGTGGTGGTCTGCGCCACGGCTTGCAGATTGCGGGACGAGCGACGATGTTGTTCTCGTACGTCGGCTATCCGGTGCCGGGCGATGCCGACCAGCCAGCGCGGCAACGCGTTGGGCGCCACCTGCAGGTTCTCCCGGCTCTGCCAGGCCGCGACGAACGTCTGTTGGGTGACATCCTCGGCGTCCTCCCGGTTGTTCAGCAATCGCAGGGCCAGCGTGAAGACCAGTGCGGAATAGCGCTGATACACCTCGCTCAGGGCCCCTGATGAGCCGCCAACCAATCGGCGGGCAAGCTCGACCGCGTCCTCGTCGGCAGCGGCATTGCTCATATCAGGGAAGTCTACGGTGCTGTCAGGCGACCGCAAGTGCGACAAGTACAACATTGGCAGAGTACTCCCCCAACGTACGGTCATAGCTTCCACCACAGGTGACCAGGTGCAGCCGCGCCGGTCCCGTGCGGTCGAACAGCCATTCGGTGTCCAGCTTCTTCTTGTCGAGTTGCACCACTTCCTGGACCTTGTACGAGACTGGTCCGTCGGTGGTCTCGACGCTGATGACATCTCCCTTGCTGACGCGTTCCAGATCGGCCAACGGGCCCACCCCGAGGGTCGCGGAGTCGACGTGGGCCGCCATCACAACGGCTCCCGATTCGCTCCCCGGCGCCGGACCGTAGCGGTACCAGCCGAGCACGTCGGGGTCCTCGGGAAGCTCCATCTCCCCGCCCGCGGCTACACCGACTGGTTGAATCGGCATCCGGATCCGAGAAGAATCTACGACGAGGCGACTGGGTGTGATCACTCGTGAGGTTTGCGGTGAGGCCGGTTTGGCAACCAGCCGTGGAACGGACGTGTCGCCGCTGGATCTGAACCTGTCTGTGCCCGGCTGACGCAGCGGGACGCTGTGCGCAGGTATCCGGAACTGTGACTGCTGGGCAGGCTGTGTCATTGTGGCCGAGTCAACAGATGAGGCGGTAGTGACACCTGTCGCCGTCAGCCAAGCGGCGCAGGTGCCAGCGAGGACGGCTGCTGACGCACTTGCCAGCAACCGTCCCCACCGATCATTGTTGCGCATTTTGTCAGGCGTTCACGCGACGACGAGTCGCGGCCCACACCAGTCCACCGGCCAGCAGCGCAGCACCTGCGGCGATGCCACCCTGGCTAGCCAGGTCCGAAGCAGCTGCCTGACCACCGTTGCCGGCGGGGACACCCTCAGGTGAGGAATGCATCGCATCGACGACCTGCACAGCGAGCTGCAAGTTGTCATCGGCGGCGCTACCCCACGCGTACACGATGGTGTTCTTGGACTCGGCGAGGTCCAGATCGGCCGGGCCGATCGCCACGGTGTCCGTGCCGGCCAGCACGACGTCAGCGGAGATGCTGCCGGCGGCCACGACCGCAGTTGCGGCATTCGGGTTCGTCAGGTCGGCGAGAGCGACCGCTCCGTTGGCGCGCACGTCAACCGCGGGTGCGGCGGCGGTGTGGCGAACAGTCAGACGTGCCATTCCGGCATCCAGCTTGCTGGTGTCATTGGCGAACGGGGTCAGCGTCGGCTGACCGTCCGCGCTCAGGTGCGCCACCACGGTGATGTTGGCTCCGGCGGGAACGGTGACACCGTTGGCCTCAACGATTGCGGTGGCATCGGCCGGGTCACCAGCCGCGACAACCTTCAGATCGTAGTCACCGGCTTCCAGCATCACCGGATCGGTGAGGGTTCCGGGCTGGAAGTCGGTGAGCAGGGGTTCGCCATTGGCCCACACGTCAACCGTGGCGCCGGGAATACCGTGCAGCACGGAGACTGACGCGGTGTGGTTGTCGGCATGCGCTGGGGCGGCCGCGAACAACGCCGCGAAGGCCACCGCCACTGCTGCCATGACTCGAAGGGTTTTCATTACGGGTCCTTTTCTAGGTGGTCACGAAGCGGTTTGCTCGTGTCACCTAGTAGTTCCGCCGCAACCCTCGTTTTGGTTGCACTTGCCGGAGAGTTTTTTCACCGGCGGACGAAAACTGGGCGAAGCACCGCTCACGCGACGCCCCGCCCAGTTCCGCGGAGACTCGATTCAGCTGATCACTGGCAGATCGTAGAACAGAACGATCCCGGCGAAGTCCTCCGGCTTCAGGCTGGCGCCTCCAACCAGAGCGCCGTCGATATCGGGCTTGGCCATGATCACGCCCACATTGGACGGCTTGACCGAACCGCCGTACTGGATGCGCACTGCATCGGCCACCGTCTGGTCGTACAAGTCGGCGATGCATTCACGGATCGCCTGGCAGACTTCCTGCGCGTCGTCCGGGGTGGCAACCTCACCTGTGCCGATGGCCCACACCGGCTCGTAGGCGACCACAAGTGCGGCGACCTGGGCTGCTGCGATGCCGGCCAAGGAGCCCTTGACCTGGCTGACGGTGTGGCTGACCTGGTTGCCCGCCTTGCGTACCTCCAACGGTTCGCCGACGCAGACGATCGGAGTCATACCGTGCTCGATCACCTTTTGGGCCTTGGCATTGACCACCGCGTCGGTCTCGTTGTGGTAATCACGTCGCTCAGAGTGGCCGACGACCACGTAGGAGCAGTTGAGCTTGGCGAGCATGTCGCCGCTGATCTCGCCGGTGAAGGCGCCGGACTCCTGGGTGGAAACGTCCTGGGCGCCGTGGGCCATCGGCAGCCGGTCACCCTCGATCAGGGTTTGCACCGTGCGGAGGTCGGTGAACGGTGGCAGCAGCACGCATTCCACCTGCTCGGGGTCGTAGCCCTTGTCGTTCAGCGTCCAAGCCAGCTTCTGCACCAGACCGACCGCTTCGACGTGGTTCAGGTTCATCTTCCAGTTGCCGGCCATGATGGGTTTGCGGGTCATCAGTTGTTCTCCTCAAGGATTGAAATTCCGGGCAGTTCTTTGCCCTCCAGAAACTCCAGGGAGGCTCCGCCGCCCGTGGAGATGTGGCCGAACTGGTCGTCGGCGTAGCCGAATTCCCGTACGGCAGCGGCGGAGTCGCCACCACCGATGACGGTCATCGCGTCGGACTGGCTGAGTGCCTGGGCCACCGCCTTGGTGCCACCAGCCAGTTCGGATATCTCGAACACACCCATCGGGCCGTTCCAGAAGACCGTGCGGGCCTGCTTGATCGCTTGGGCGAACAGGATCTCGGTGGCTGGGCCGATGTCGAACCCCAGCTTGTCGGTGGGGATGTTCTGCACCGACACAACCGACACCTCACCCTCAACAGTGCGCTCGCCGAAGTTCATTCCGCTTGCGACCCGAACGTCGGTGGGCAGCAGGATCTTCTTGCCCTGGTCCTCGGCTGCCTGCAGGTACCCCTTGCAGGTTTCCACGTTGTCCTCGTCGAGGATCGATGAGCCGATCTCGAGGCCCTTCGCCTTGAGGAAGGTGTAGGCCATGCCACCGCCGACCACGAGGGTGTCAGCGACCTTGAGCAGGTTGTCTATCACCGCAAGCTTGTCCGCCACCTTGGCGCCGCCGAGCACCACCACGAAGGGGCGCTCAGGATCCTTGGTCAGTTTCTGCAGCACCCCCACTTCCTTGGAAACCAATGCGCCTGCGGCGCTCGGCAGCAACTTGGCGATGTCGTAGACCGATGCCTGCTTGCGATGCACCACACCGAATCCATTGGAGACGTACAGGTCTCCCAGCGCAGCGTACTTCTGGGCCAATTCGCCCCGCTCCGCCTCGTCCTTGCTGGTCTCGCCCGGTTCGAAGCGAACGTTTTCCACCAAGGCGATCTCGCCGTCGGCAAGACCTTCGGCGACTTTCTGGGCAGATTCACCGACGACGTCGTCGGCCAGTTTGATGTTGGCGCCCATCAGCTCACCGAGCCGCGTGGCCGCCGGAGCGAGCGAGTATTTCGGATCCGGCGAGCCCTTGGGGCGACCCAGATGCGCCAGCACGATGGTTCTCGCACCGGCATCCTTCAACTGGGTGAGAGTGGGCAGAGCCGCTTTGATGCGGCCGTCATCGGTGATGGTGTCGCCATCCAGCGGCACATTGAAATCGCAGCGAATGACCACGCGCTTGCCGCGCAGGTCACCCAAGTCAGCTACTGACAGCACAGTCGATGCCTTTCGTGAGTGTGTGGAAATGAGAACTGGGGGTGGGGGTGCTTGGCATCCCCACCCCCAGTCACTGAGGAGTGTCGATCAGAGCTTGCTGGCGACCAATTCGGTCAGGTCGACCAACCGGTTGGAGTAGCCCCACTCGTTGTCGTACCAACCGACCACCTTCACCTGATTGCCGATCACCTTGGTCAGCAATGAATCGAAGATGCAGGAGGCGGGATCGGTCTCGATGTCCTTGCTGACGATCGGATCCTCGGTGTAGACCAACACCTCGGACAGAGGGCCTGATTCGGCGGCCTTCTTGACGATCGCGTTCACCTCTTCGACGGTGGTCTCACGGGAGACCTCGATGGTGAGATCGGTCGCGGAGCCGGTCGGGAGGGGGACCCGCATCGCATAACCGTCCAGCTTGCCCTTCAACTCCGGCAGCACCAGCGCAACAGCCTTGGCTGCCCCGGTGGTGGTGGGGATCATGTTCAGGGCGGCAGCGCGGCTGCGACGCAGGTCCTTGTGCGGGCCATCCTGCAGGTTCTGGTCCGCGGTGTAGGCGTGGATCGTGGTCATCAGACCTTTCACGATGCCCAGACCGTCGTTGATCGCCTTGGCCATCGGAGCCAGGCAGTTGGTGGTGCAGGAGGCGTTGGAGATGATGTGGTGCGATGCGGGATCGTACTTGTCATCGTTCACGCCGAGCACGACGGTGATGTCCTCGTTCTTCGCCGGGGCGGAGATGAGCACCTTCTTGGCGCCAGCGTCGATGTGTGCCTGAGCCTTGGCCGCCTCAGTGAATAAGCCGGTGGATTCCACCACGATGTCGACGCCCAGGTCTCCCCAAGGGAGGTTGGCCGGATCCTTCTCTGCGTACGCCATGATCTTCGTGCCGTCGACGCTCAGCGATTCGTCGTCGAAGCTGATCTCACCCGGGAAACGCCCCAGAATCGAGTCGTAGCGCAGCAGGTGCGCGAGAGTTTTGTTGTCGGTGAGGTCGTTGACGGCAACAACCTCGAGGTCAGCGCCCTGGGCGACCAGTGCGCGGAAGTAGTTGCGGCCGATGCGGCCGAAGCCATTGATTCCAACCTTGACGGTCATCTAGTGATCCCCTTCGAGATTCTTGAGGCTATTGGACCTTCCTATTCTAACGAACCGACAACGATGATGTGTGTCCGGGGTAAAGCCCACCGATCATTGGTCGGAGGTGTGGGACAAACTGGACTCGGTGTCCTGAACGCCCTGCTCGGCGGCAACCTTGTCGGCGGTCGCCAGCAGTCGGCGAATCCTTCCGGCTACGGCATCCTTGGTCAAGGGAGGCTCGTGCAGCTGGCCCAACTCCTCCAGACTGGCGTCTCGGTGCTCCAGCCGAAGTCGACCAGCTGCCAGCAGGTGCTGGGGGACATCATCACCCAGGATGTCGAGGGCCCGTTCGACCCGCGCACTGGCCGCGACCGCGGCGCGCGCCGAACGCCGAAGGTTGGCATCATCGAAATTGGCCAGCCGGTTGGCCGACGCCCGAACCTCCCGGCGCATCCGGCGCTCCTCCCAGGCGAGCAGGGTCTCATGCGCCCCGAGCCGGGTGAGCATGGCGGAAATGGCATCACCGTCGCGGATCACCACGCGCTGCACTCCGCGCACCTCGCGCGCCTTGGCACCGATACCCAGTCGACGAGCCGATCCCACCAGCGCCAGAGCCGACTCCGAGCTGGGGCAGGTGACCTCGAAGGCCATCGAGCGGCCGGGCTCGGTCAAGGAGCCATGTGCCAGGAAGGCACCGCGCCACGCGGCCACCTGACAGCACATGCCGGCCCCCACCACCGCCGTCGGCAGCCCGCGTACCGGCCGCCGCAGTCCGTCAACCAGGCCGGTCTGGCGCGCCAGTTCCTCACCGCGTCGCACCACCCGGACGGTGTACCTGGTGGCTCGCTTCAGCCCGGAACCGTTGATCACCAGCAGCTCGGATTCGATTCCGTAAAGCTCACTGATGGCTGTCCGGAGCCTGCGCGCGGCCGCCCCGGTCTCCAGTTCAGCCTCGATCACAATCTGCCCACTGACAATGTGCAGCCCGCCCGCGAAGCGGAGCGTTGAGGCGACCTCGCTGCGCCGACAGCACGCTCTGCTCACCGGAATGGTGCCAAGTTCGCTCTTGAGCTGCGGAGTCATCGCCATGTGGGAATCCTTGCAAATCGAGGTATCAGAAAAAACGGGTGCAGAATCAGATTATGCACGCATGATCTCCGCGTACACCGAGGCAAGTCGCAGTGGGTCATGGCGTGCCGAACCGTCACGCATCGCGACGTCCACCACCTTCAGTCGGCCACCCAGACTGGCGACATAGTCGGCCAGGTGCGGATCCTGGGCAGCGAACGACTGACCCGCCACCACCCAGTCGATTCGCAGCTGCGGTGCGTGCTCGGCCAGCAGTTCTATGTGCCGCGAGGCCGTGAAACCGTCGGTCTCGTCGGCGGGGGCGATGTTCAGGGTGACGATCCGTTGGGCCGCGGAATCGACGATCGCCTTTTTCAGGTCGGGCACCAAGAGGTGCGGCATCACCGAGGTGAACCAGGAGCCGGGACCAAGGACCACGTAATCGCTGGTGGCGATCGCTTCCAGGGCCTCCGGACAGCCTGGCGGATCCTTCGGCACCAGGCGGATGGCGCGCACTTCGGCACGTGTCTTGGCGACGCTGGATTGTCCCCGGAGGGTGCACATCTCGTCGGGTCGTTGTGGATCGAGACCCAACACGTCAGCCTCGATGGCGAGGGGCTGGGTGCACATCGGCAGCACCCGCCCGGCGGTCTGCAGCAGCTGGCCCACCATGTCCAGCCCCACCACCGGATCGGGGATCTGTTGCCACAGTCCGGCGATCAGCAGGTTCCCGACAGCGTGACCGGCCAGGGCGCCCTCGCCTCTGAACCGGGACTGCAACACGTCGGCCCACATCCGGCCGGCCTGGTCGTCGTCGCACAGGGCCGCCAGCGCCATCCTCAGGTCACCTGGGGGCAGACAGTTCAGTTCGGCTCGCAACCTTCCCGAAGACCCGCCGTCATCGGCCACCGTGACCACCGCGGTGACCTCGCTGGTCACCCGGCGCAATGCCTGCAGTGAAGCGGACAGCCCGTGGCCACCGCCGAGTGCGGTCACTCGCGGCAGCTGGAGCGGGTTCATTCCAGTCCCAGGTCTCGGTGCATCACCTCAACAGCGACGTCCTCGGACCGCAGCCTGCGGCCCAACTCCTCGCTCATCGCGGTGCTGCGGTGCTTGCCACCGGTGCATCCGACCGCCAGCGTGACGTGTCGCTTTCCCTCCCGCACGTATCCGGGACGCATGGTTGTGAACAGGTCCGACACCTGGCCGAGGAATTCCTCCGCCCCCGGTTGCTGCAACACATAGCTGCTGACGGCCTCGCTCAGACCGGTCTGCGGACGCAACTCCGGCACCCAGTGTGGATTGGGCAGGAAGCGCACGTCGAAGGCGAGATCGGCGTCAACGGGCAAACCGTTCTTGAACCCGAAGGACAATACGGTGACCCGAATGACTGAGTAGTTGTCACCGTAGGCGTGGCTGACCCTGGTGGCCAGCTGATGCACATTCAGGTTGCTGGTGTCGATCACCAGATCCGCCGAGGCGCGCAGCGAGGACAGCATCCGTCTCTCACGTTCGATACCGTCCAGCAACCTGCCGTCGCCCTGCAACGGCACCGGTCGTCGGGACGATTCCTGACGCTTGACGATGACGTTGTCGTTCGCCTCGACGAACAGCACCTCCACCGAAACCGACAAGGTCGCCAAACGTGCGAAGATACCACCCATCTGCTCGAACAGCTCACGGCTGCGGACGTCGACGACGACCGCCACCTTGTGCCATCCGCTCTCCTCAGCCAAGTTCAGCAGGTTGAACAACATGCTGGGTGGCAGGTTGTCCACGACGTACCAACCGAGATCCTCCATCTCGTGCGCGGCGGTTCGCCGCCCCGCGCCAGACATTCCGGTGATGATGACCAACCTCATTGTTTCGTCCACGCCTCCATCCTCCCTCACGTCAGCACCTCCCCGGTAGTCATGTTCACAGCATCTCCCGCTGGGTGGGCATGCAGCGCCTGCTGCACGCTCTGGACGAGTTGTGGACCGAACCCGGGCACCTGGGCGATCTCTTCCGCCGTCGCAGCTCGCAACCTGCGCAGACTACCGAAGTGGGTCAACAGTGCCTTGCGTCGCACCTCGCCCAAGCCCGGCACATCGTCCAGCACTGACTCGACCATCGCCTTGCTCCGCCGGCCGCGGTGATGCGTGATGGCGAATCGGTGTGCTTCGTCGCGCACCCGCTGCAAAAGGTAGAGGGCCTCGCTGCTGCGCGGCAGTACCAGTGGGTACTCCGTGTCCGGCAGCCAGACTTCCTCCAGTCGTTTCGCCAATCCGATCACCGCGATTTCCTGCTCCAACATCAGTTCCGCCAACACTTCGGCGGCAACGTTGACCTGCGGCGCGCCGCCGTCAACCACAATCAGCGCCGGTGCGTAGGCGAACTTTCGGGGAGCCCCGCTGACCGGGTCGATCAGGGTGCCGCTGGCGCGTTGCTGGTCGCTCGCGGCTGCGATCACTGCCCGATCGTCCAGTAGTCTCCGCAGCCGGCGAGTCAACACTTCGCGCATCGCGGCGACGTCATTGCTGCCCTCGAAGGACTTGATCACGAAACGGCGGTACTCGCTCCTGCGCGCCAACCCGTCCTCGAAGACCACCATCGAAGCCACCACCTCGGTGCCCTGCAGGTGTGAGACGTCGTAGCATTCGATCCGCAGTGGAGCAGTCTCCAACCCCAGATACTCTGCAATCTCCTGCAGCGCGCGGTTGCGGACGGACAGATCGCTGGAGCGCCTCATCTTGTGCTTCTGCAGGGTCTGGTCGGCGTTGCGGGAAACGGTCTCCAGCAACGATCGCTTGTCGCCGCGTTGTGGCACCCGGATCCGTACCACACCGGGCCGCTCGGCAGCGAGAACCTCCTCCAGCAGGTCCGCCGATTCCGGCCGCTGCGGAACCAGGCTGTCGCGGGGGATGTTGGCCCCCACCTCGTGACTGCCTTCGTCCCTGTTGGCGGTTGCATAGAGCTGCAGCAGGAACGACTCCACCAGCTCCCCGGTGCCGGAGTCGTCCGCACGATCAGCCACCCAGCCGCGTTCGCCGCGCACGCGGCCGCCCCGGACGCTGAAGATGTGCACCGCCACCTCCAACGGATCCTCGGCCAGGGCGACGACGTCGGCATCCGTGCCGTCGCTGAACACAATCGCGTTGGATTCGGTGGCCTTCTCCAGCGCACCCAAGGAGTCACGGAGCACTGCCGCCCGCTCGAATTCAAGGTTCTCCGACGCCTGTTGCATCTGGCGGGTCAACTTCCGGGTCAGCGCCCGCGATTGCCCTGACATGAAGGTGGCGAAGTCCTCGACGATCTCACGGTGCTCGTCGGCACTCACCCGACCGACACAGGGCGCGGCGCACTTGCCGATGTAGCCGAGCAGACAGGGGCGTCCGGCAGCCGCCGCATTGCGGAAGACCCCGTTGCTGCAGGACCGCATCGGGAACACATGCAACAGGGCATCAACCGTCTCCCGGATCGCCCACGCCTGTCCGAAGGGGCCGTAGTAGCGCCATCCCTTGCGTTTGCTGCCCCGGCCGACCAGCACCCGCGGGAACTCGTCGCTGGCGGTGATCGCCAGCCACGGGTACGACTTGTCGTCGCGGTACTTGATGTTGAAGCGTGGGTCGTAGTGCTTGATCCACGTGTATTCCAACTGCAACGACTCCAGTTCGTTGCGCACCACCGTCCACTCCACCCGGGTCGCGGTGCGGACCATGGTCTGGGTGCGGAACCCAAGGGATGCCGGATCAGCAAAGTAGGAGTTGAGCCGTTGCCGCAGGTTCTTCGCCTTGCCGACGTAGATCACGATGTCGTGTGCGTCGAAGAAGCGATACACGCCCGGATCGGTGGGAATGCTCCCCGGAGCGGGGCGATAGCTGGACGGTTCTGCCATCACTGTCCTTCCGGGGATCGCCATTGGGTGTCCGACCCAGTCTAGATAAGCTTGCCGCACCAGTTTCGGACCAGGAGACACCATGCCGCGCCCCACCCCCCGATCCGCACCTGCCTCACGACCTGCGATCAGCCGCCGGTCGCTGCTTCGAGCCGCTGGGCTGACCGCCGTCTCCGGCGGGGCGCTGGTCAGCACCGGATGTTCCACACCGGAGAACGTCCGACCGGGATCGGTCCGGCTGCCGATCGCCGACATCCCGGCCGGGGGCGGCACCATCATCCAGGACTCCAACTACGTCGTCACCAATCCTGCCGCCAACCAGTACCGCGCGTTCGACCGACACTGCCCACACGCCGGCTGTCTGGTGTCCGATGTGCGCGACCGCGAAATCGTGTGCGCCTGCCACGGCTCCCACTTCTCTGTCGAGGACGGGTCCGTGCTGCGCGGACCCGCGGCCAGCGGCTTGGCAGAGGCACCCCTCACCCAGGATGGTGACTCAGTCGTCGTCGGAGGCTGAGCTGACCGGCACCGGGTTGTCCTGCAACAACGGCGCCAGGAAGGCACCCGTGTAGGAATCCGGGCTGGCCGCCACCCGTTCCGGGGTGCCCTCCGCGATCAGGGTGCCGCCGCCGGCTCCACCCTCCGGTCCCATGTCGATCACCCAGTCAGCGGTCTTGATCACGTCGAGGTTGTGTTCGATCACCACCACCGTGTTGCCGGTCTCGACCAGACGATTCAATACCATCAAGAGCTTCTTGATGTCCTCGAAGTGCAGACCAGTGGTGGGCTCGTCAAGGATGTAGAGGGTGCGCCCGGTGGATCGCTTCTGCAGCTCCGCAGCAAGTTTCACTCGTTGCGCCTCACCACCGGAGAGGGTGGTGGCGGGTTGCCCCAACCGCACGTAGCCCAGGCCGACCTCGCGCAGGGTGACCAGGTGCCGGGCGATCGACTGGATCGGTTCGAAGAAGTCGGCCGCCTCCTCGATCGACATGCCCAGCACGTCGGCAATCGTCTTGGACTTGTAGTGCACTTCCAGAGTTTCGCGGTTGTACCGGGCCCCGTGGCACACCTCGCAGGGCACGTAGACGTCGGGGAGGAAGTTCATCTCGATCTTGATGGTGCCGTCGCCGGAGCAGTGCTCACACCGGCCACCCTTCACGTTGAACGAGAACCTGCCCTGCTGGTATCCGCGGATCTTGGCTTCAGTGGTCTTCGCGAACAGGGCCCGGATCTTGTCGAAGACACCGGTGTAGGTGGCCGGGTTGGAGCGTGGGGTGCGGCCGATCGGTGACTGGTCGACGTGGATGATCTTGTCGATGTGCTCTGCACCGGTGATGCCGCTGTGCCGTCCCGGCACAGCTTTCGCATGGTAGATCCTCTTCGCCAGAGCGGTGTACAGGATGCCGTTCACCAAGCTCGACTTGCCCGAACCTGACACCCCGGTCACCGCGACCAGTTGCCCCAACGGGAAGCTGACGTCGATGTTGGCGAGATTGTTCTCCCGGGCCCCGCGCACCACGATCTCCCGATCGCTCCGGCCGCGACGCACGTCGGGCAACGGAATCGATTTCCGGGCGGACAGATAGGCGCCGGTCAACGAGTCCTTGCTCTTCAGCAAACCCTTCACCGGACCGCTGTAGACCACATTGCCGCCGTGTTCGCCGGCCCCTGGGCCGATGTCGACGGCCCAGTCGGCGACCCGGATGGTTTCCTCGTCGTGTTCCACAACGATCAAGGTGTTGCCCAGGTCCCGAAGCCGGATCAACGTGTTGATCAACCGCCGGTTGTCCCGCTGATGCAGACCGATGCTGGGCTCGTCCAGCACGTACAGCACGCCCACCAGCCCGGAGCCGATCTGGGTTGCCAACCGGATGCGTTGCGCCTCCCCGCCCGCAAGGGTGCCAGCGGTACGCGACAACGTCAGGTAGTCCAGCCCGACATCGAGCAGGAACCGCAGCCGCTCGTTGATCTCGTTGATCAGTCTCTCGGCGATGATCCGATCCCGGTGGCTCAGCTCCAGCCCGCGGAGGAACTCCGCTGCCTGGGCGATCGACAGTTCGGAGATCTCCGCGATGTTGCGGCCCGCGACGGTGACGGCGAGCGAACTCGGTTTCAGCCGGGCGCCGTGGCACGCGGCACAGGGAATCTCCCGCATGTACCCGCCCCACCTGTCCCGCGCTGAATCGGTCTCCGCCTCGGCGTGGCGGCGGCGGACGTAGGGCACGATGCCTTCGTACTTCTGGGTGAAGCGCCGGGTGCGACCGTACCGGTTGCGGTACTCGACGACCACAGGATCGTTGACCCCGATCAGCAGGAAGCTCTGCACTTCGGGCGTCAGGTGCTGCCACGGAGTGTCAACCGAGAAGGACTTCTGCTCGGCCAGCGATTCGAAGACGTGCTCGAAGTGCGCGGCGACATGTGCGTTCGACCACGGCGCGATCGCACCACCGCGCAGGCTGATGGACTGGTCCGGCACGACGAGTTCCGGATCAACCTCCATCGTGGTACCCAGACCAGCGCAGCTGGGGCAGGCTCCCCACGGACCGTTGAAGGAGAACTGCCGTGGTTCGAGCTCGTCGATCCGCACGTCGTGGCCGTTGGGACAGGCCAACTTCTCCGAAAAGCTCCGCTCGCGGTCCACCGCGTCGACGTCCTTGTCAACGAAATCGATGGTGACGATGCCGTCGGTCAGACCGAGCGCGGTCTCCACCGAGTCCGTCAGGCGTTGCTTCGCTGACTCCTTCACCGCGATCCGGTCCACGACCACATCGATGTCATGCTTCTTCTGCTTGTCGAGGGTGGGCGGGTCGGTCAGCGAGTGCACCTCGCCATCGACCCGGACCCTGCTGAATCCCTGGGTGGCGAACTGCCGGAAGAGCTCGACGTGTTCTCCCTTGCGGCCGCGCACCACCGGAGCCAACACCTGGAAGCGGACCCCGAGTTCGGTCATCAACCGATCGACGATCTGCTGCGGTGTCTGCTTCGTGATCTGCTCGCCACACTCGGAACAGTGCGGTTTCCCGATCCGCGCGAAGAGCAGGCGCAGGTAGTCGTACACCTCGGTCGTCGTGCCCACCGTGGACCGGGGGTTGCGGCTGGTGGATTTCTGGTCGATCGAGACCGCCGGCGACAGGCCTTCGATGAAATCGACGTCGGGCTTGTCCAACTGGCCGAGGAACTGACGCGCGTAGGCCGACAGCGACTCGACGTAGCGGCGCTGACCTTCAGCGAAGATGGTGTCGAAGGCGAGCGACGACTTGCCGGAACCCGAGAGCCCGGTGAACACGATCAGGGCATCGCGCGGAAGTTCGAGACTGACATCGCGAAGGTTGTGCTCGCGTGCGCCGCGGACGATCAGCTGGTCATTCACGTGGTCATGCTAGATGGTTTCTGTGACACTTCCGATTCCTCGATAGGTTGGGGTGGTGAGTTCTGCGTTCCTTCCCCTTGATGGTCGGCAGGTCGCCCCGTCGTTCGCCGAACTGCGCCAACACAAGTTGACCGCCACCCAGCTCTTGCTCGGACACACGATCGCCATCACCGAAGACCAGTGGCAGCAGCCGAGCAGACTTCCCGGGTGGACCCGGGCACACGTAGCCAGCCACCTCGCCCGCAACGCCGAGGCGATGCACCGCCTCGTGCGCAGCCTGCTGCTGCACGGTCGTGGGCGGCTGTATCCGCCAGAGCTGGACCGGATGGAGCAGATCGAGGAAGGGTCGCACCGATCGGCACTGGAATTGCAGATCGATCTGGACACCTCGGCCGAATTGCTGCACGAATCGTTCGACCAGCTCGAAGAATCCGGCGACGACCGGCCATTGCGATTGTCGGACACCGTCGAGATCGGGGCCCAGTTGCTTCCGCTGGCCAGATTGGTGGAGGTGGTGGTCCATCACGTCGACCTCGACTGTGGCTACGAGATGTACGACATCGACTTTGACATCGCGACCCTGTTGTTGCAGTGGACGGTGCTGGCAGGTGCCGCCTCGTGGCCGCATCAGGCGGTGTCGGTGACCGCCAGTTCGGGGTTCACCGGCACTTTGGGGGAGGGCGAACCGATCCAGGTCACGGGTCTGGATCAGGCGCTGCTCGGCTGGTTGATCGGTCGGCTTCCCGCCGACACGGTGATCGGCGCCCAAGGCCTCGAACTACCGCTGCGCTGACATCGTCTTGGCGGCGTCCTGACGGGACTTCAGCAGGCTGACCACCGTGGTGATGGCCAGCGTGCCGATGATCACCATCAACGACAACTCGATACTGACTTCGCCATTGATGCCGAGCCACTTCTGGTCCAGGTGGTAGTGGTGCATGGCCTGCAGCACCAGCTTCACGCCGATGAATCCCAGGATGGCCGCGAGACCGATCGAGAGGTAGACCAGCTTCTTCAACGCACCACCCAGCAGGAAGTACAGCTGTCGAAGACCCATCAAGGCGAAGATGTTGGCGGTGAACACCAGGAATGGTTCCTTGGTGAGACCATAGATCGCCGGGATGGAATCAAGTGCGAAGAGCACATCGGTTGAGCCCAGCGCAACGATCACGATCAGCATCGGGGTCATCACGCGCTTGCCCGCCTGCAGGACAGTCAGTCGGGTTCCGTGCCAATCCTCGGTGGAACCGAACCTGCGTTTCACCCAGCGCATCAGCACGTTCTCGGTGGTTTCTTGCTCGACATCGGTGGAGAAGTAGTCCCTGACCAGATCGAAGGCGGTGTAGAAGAGGAAAGCTCCGAAGATGAAGAACACCCAGGCGGCTCGCTCGATGACTGCAGCACCGGCGGCGATGAAGATGCCTCGGAAGACCAACGCCAACACGATGCCAACCATCAGTGCGAACTGCTGCAGATGCTGTGGCACCCGCAGCCGTTCCATGATGATGAGGAAGATGAACAGGTTGTCCAAGCTGAGGCTGTATTCGGTCAACCAGCCGGCGAAGAACTCCTTGCCATACTGCGGACCGCTGAACGTCCACAACCCGATGCCGAAGAGGATCGCGGCCAGCACGTAGCCAATGACGAAGGTGACGCATTCCTTCATCGACGGAAGGTGCGGACGACGCCCGATGATGGCGATGTCGACGGCCAGCACGCCGATCAACACCACACCAGTGATGATCCATGTGTACAGCTGTACGTTCACTCGGACCAGTGTTCCACGTCACCAACACGGCACCAACACGGCACCCACGTGTGATCTGGTGAGCAGCCGGCTACTTGTTGGCCTCGATCATCGCGCGCAGTTCCTTCTTCAGATCTGTCAATTCGTCACGCAGCCGGGCTGCCAACTCGAATTGCAGATCCGCTGCCGCGGCGTGCATCTGGTCGGTCAGCTCCGTCACCAGATCCGCCAGTTCAGCCGCCGACAGGGCTGCCGTGTCGAGGTTGCGCGGCTGGGTTGCGATCGGCACCGGCGAGGCGCCTCGCCGCCCACGCGGATTGGCCTGCGCGACGAGCGCATCGGTGTCGGCCTCCTCACGGGCAAGCATGTCGGTGATGTCTGCGATCCGCTTGCGCAACGGCTGTGGGTCGATGCCGTGCTCCGCGTTGTAGGCCTGCTGCAGTTCTCGACGGCGATTCGTTTCGTCGATGGCGTGCGCCATCGACGCTGTGATCCGGTCCGCGTACATGATCACCTGACCCGCGACATTGCGCGCTGCTCGGCCGATCGTCTGGATCAGTGACTTGTCCGAGCGCAGGAAGCCTTCCTTGTCCGCGTCGAGGATGGCAACCAGTGACACCTCGGGCAGGTCCAAACCTTCCCGGAGCAGGTTGATGCCGACCAGCACGTCGTACTCCCCCATCCGAAGTTCGCGGAGCAGCTCGATTCGCCGCAAAGTGTCCACCTCAGAGTGCAGGTATCGAGTGCGGACGCCATTCTCCATCAGGTAGTCGGTCAGGTCCTCAGACATCTTCTTGGTCAACGTGGTCACAAGGACCCGCTCGTTGCGCTGGGTGCGCTTGCCGATCTCACCGAGCAGGTCGTCGATCTGGCCCTTCGTCGACTTGACGATGACCTCCGGATCCACCAGCCCCGTCGGGCGGATCAATTGCTCCACCACCCCGTCCGCGCGAGCCATCTCGTAATTGCCCGGGGTTGCCGAGAGGTAGACGGTCTGGCCGATCCGTTCGACGAACTCTTCGAACCGCAGGGGCCGGTTGTCCATCGCGCTCGGAAGCCGGAAGCCGTGCTCCACCAGTGTGCGCTTCCGCGACATGTCACCTTCGTACATGCCGCCGATCTGCGGCACGGTGACGTGCGACTCGTCGACAACCAGCAGAAAGTCTTCGGGAAAGTAGTCCAGCAGGCAGTTCGGCGCCGAGCCGCGCTCGCGGCCGTCCATGTGCATCGAATAGTTCTCGATGCCGGAGCAGGCGCCGATCTGACGCATCATCTCCAGATCGTAGGAGGTACGCATCCTGAGGCGCTGGGCCTCAAGCAGCTTGTTCTGCTGCTCCAGCTCGGCCAGGCGTTCGGCAAGCTCCACCTCGATCTGGGAGATGGCTCGTTCCATCCGCTCCGGGCCGGCGACGTAGTGGCTGGCCGGGAAGATGTACAACTCGTCGTCATCACTCAGCACCTCACCGGTGAACGGGTGCATCGTCGTCAACCGCTCGATCTCATCGCCGAAGAACTCCACCCGCACCGCGTGCTCCTCGTACATCGGGAACACTTCCAGGGTGTCGCCACGAACTCTGAAGGTGCCGCGGGTGCCCGCCAGGTCATTGCGGGCGTATTGGATGTTGACCAGGGCCCGCAGCAGCGAGTCCCGATCCATCTCCTCGCCGATCCGCAGGGTGATCATTCGATCCACGTACTCCTGCGGGGTGCCGAGACCGTAGATTGCCGAAACGGTGGCCACCACGATCACGTCGCGACGGGTGAGAAGTGCTTCGGTTGCGGAGTGCCGCAGCCGCTCCACCTCTTCGTTCAGCGAGGAGTCCTTCTCGATGTAGGTGTCCGTTTGCGGAACGTACGCCTCGGGTTGGTAGTAGTCGTAGTACGAGACGAAGTACTCCACCGCATTGTCGGGGAAGAACTGGCGTAGCTCGTTGGCGAACTGCGCCGCCAACGTCTTGTTCGGTTGCATCACCAGCACCGGGCGCTGGATGCGCTCCGTCAACCAACCTACGGTGGCTGTCTTGCCGGTACCCGTTGCTCCGAGGAGCACGACGTTCCGCTCGCCGGAATTGATCCGGCCTTCCAGTTCGGCGATGGCGGTCGGCTGGTCACCCGACGGGGAGAAGCCGGCCTGCATGATGAACGGCGCAACTCGCCGCTTCAGCTCGGTCACTGGACGCATGGCTCGAAGGCTACCTGCGCCGACCGACACATCCCATTCACATCGGCAGCTCAGCAGAAGCACAGCTGACACACAGCTGGCCTACCTAGGTTCACGGACATGAACCAGAGACATCTTGGCACACGGCGTGCACGGTACGTGAGCACGGCCGTCGCGATTGCGGTCACCGCCGCGGGCGCCTCTGTAGGCATCGCGGCAATCTCCACTGCGAGCGTCGCATCCAAGACCCCGGTCGCGCCGTCGACGATCCCGTCGACCATCCCGTCGACCATCCCGTCGACCATCCCGTCGACGCCGCGCACCAACTCCGGGCCACCAGCCCAGCCGACCATCAGATCAGGGAACATTCAGAAGCCGCACGCGGTCTCACGAGGATCATGAGCACGCAGCAGTTGGCGGCCCGTGACTGGTCCCAATGGACCTGTGACTGCCGTCTGGTGATCACTGATTCGAAGCGCATTGACGATGCAATGGAGATCACCGCAGCGATCCTCGAGAAGGTGGGAAAGGCCTGCAGCAACTACCGCCCGGATGCCGAACTGTCCGCCGTGGCCGCGTCCCTCCCCGGGCCGGTCACGGTCTCCGACACCTTGGCCAAGCTGCTGCGGGCGGCACTTCGAGCCGCCCGTCGCACCGAAGGGTTGGTGACCCCCGTCCCGGAATCGGGCTCGACGTGGCGGCAGCTGCATCTGGTGGACGAGCAGCTCACGGCACCTGCTGGCACGAGGTTCGATCTGGGTGCCACAGGAAAAGCCGTCGCGGCCGACTGGTGTGCCGCGGCATTGACCAGTCGCCTCGGCGGCGGCGCCCTGGTCAGTCTCGGTGGCGACATCGCCACCTCCGGGACCGCTCCCGAGGACGGCTGGCAGGTCTTGGTACAGGACATGCCGACGGATCCGACGTCGTGCATCTCGCTGCCTGACGGCTGGGCCGTCGCCACCTCGAGCACCCAACGACGACGCCGGAACGAGCACGGCAGCAGCCGGCACCACATCACCGATCCGCGCACAGGGAAGGGGGCCAGTGACGCGTACCGAACGGTCAGTGTCGCCGCCCCCAGCTGTGAGCTGGCCAACACGCTGAGCACCGCGGCCATTGTCCTGGCCGACGAGGCACCCACCTGGCTACAAGCGCAGCAGTACCCAGCGCGACTGGTCACCTCGGAGGGCTCCCTCCTTCACATCGGCGGCTGGCCGAGGAATGAGGCGTCAGATGCCTGATGAACTGATGTGGGCGATAGGCCGCGGTACTGGCGTCGCCCTGCTGCTGAGTCTGACCCTCAGCGTGGTGATCGGCCTGGTGGTGGCCGCCAGGGGCGACGTCCCCGGCCTCGCCCGCTTCGCCACCACCATGGTGCACCGCAACATTTCGGTCTTCTCCATGGTGCTGCTGGCAGGCCACCTGATCTCGTTGTTCTTGGACAGCTATGCCAAGTTGGCTCTGCTGGATCTGTTCCTCCCGTTCGCCTCCGCCGCAGCCAACCCGCTGTATGTCGGGGCAGGGACACTCGCATTCGAGTGTTTCGTCGCAGTCCTGGTCACCGCTCTGCTCAGACACCGACTGGGTTTCGAGGCTTTCAAGGCCATCCACTGGTTCAGTTACCTGGCGTGGCTGCTCTCCATGGTGCACGCCGTGGGAAGCGGCACCGACGCCAGCTCCTCATGGTTCGTCGCCATGGCGGTCGGTTGCGGGGCAGCCGTCGGGATCGCCGGGCTGTACCGCTTGCTGCACAGCCCGCAACCGGTGGGGTCGGCAGCATGAGCGAGCCGTGGGAGTGGCCGCCGGAGCAGCTACGCGCCGAAATCAAAGCCTCTGGTCTCCTCGGCCGAGGCGGTGCGGGTTTCCCGGTCTGGCGCAAGTGGGAATCGATGCCCGCTCGTCGACTGGTCGGGACCAGCAGGCGACGTGTGGTGATCGGCAATGGTGCAGAGGGAGAACCGCTGAGTCGTAAGGATGCAGTCCTGTTGCAGCGCGATCCGCACCAAGTGATCGACGGGTTGCTCGTCACTGCAGCTGCCGTCCACGCGGACGAGCTGCATCTGCATCTCGACGAGGCTGCTGAGGCAACACTGAGTCGCGCTCTGCAGCAACGACCCGAAGCGTCCCGCATTCGGCTGCACCGTTCGGCGAAGAGTTTCGTCTCCGGTGAGTCCAGTGCTGTGATCGGCGCCATCGGGGGCGGCCCGGCCTTTCCCACGGATCGCAGGCTGCCGGCCAGCATCTCGGGGCTGCGCGGGCACCCCACGCTGGTGCACAACGTCGAAACACTTTCCCGGATCTCCCAGATCGTTCGCATGGGCGGCAACCGCTTCAGCCTGATCGGGACGCCGCAGGATCCGGGGCCACACCTGCTGACGGTGCAGCGGCCCGGCCACCGCGGAGCTCCGGTGGTGCTGGAAAGCACCGCAAACGCGTCGCTGGTCGACGTGCTGTTCGGCGCCGGCATCGACCCCGACTCGGTCAGCGCCGTGCTGCTCGGTGGGTTCCATGGACGATGGACGCGCATGGACGAGTCCGCCCGGAAGCCCTTCGGTCGGATTCCGGGTGCTGGCGTGATCGTTGCCCTGGCGCCGCAGGTCTGCCCGTTGCGCTACACCGCCACCGTGACCAGATGGCTGGCAAACGAAAACGCGGGCCAGTGCGGCCCGTGCCGCTTCGGACTGCCCGATCTGGCAACGGCGGTGCAGGAGCTCGCCGACTTCCCGAGGACCGCTGCCATCCAGGACATCCAGGACATCCACCGACTGATGGGTCAGGTCAGTCGTCGTGGAGCCTGCTTCCACCCGACCGGCACGGCAAATCTCGTCGCCAGCGCCCTCCAGATGTTTCCCGACGAGGTCGACGCCCATCTGGCTGGTCGCTGCACCGCTACCGAATCGATCAGGGAGTCGGCATGAGTGCCCACCAGCTGCACATCGACTGGACCTTGTGCACAGCCAGCGGTGCCTGCATTGAACTGCTGCCTGATCTGCTCACCGCGGACGACTGGGGCTTCCCATTCTCAGCGGCAGGGACCGATGTTCCCATCCCCGGCGGGTCGCTTGACGACGCTCGACTGGCGGTCCGGTTGTGCCCACGGCTGGCGCTGCGCCTGGAATCAGCGAAGCGCTCCCCACAGTAGGTCGACCTGTCGCTCCGTGTCACGCGCGCTGCCACCGTTGTCGATCACCCAGTCAGCAACATCAAGCCGCTGCTGCCGGGTGGCCTGGGCAGCGAGCCGAGCAGATGCTGCAGCCTCGTCCAGATCGTTGCGTGCCATCAATCGTTCCAGCTGCAGCTCGGGCGGCGCGTCAACCACTACCAGCAGATCGAAATCGCCATGCTGTCCGGTCTCCACAAGAAGCGGGATCACATGGACGACGACGCTGCCGTCTGTTGCGTCGTCCTCCAGCTCCGCAGCCAACCGACGCACCTCGGGATGAATGATCGCCTCCAGTCGGCGACGGGCCTGCTCGTCGGCGAACACCACGGCACCGAGCGCAGGGCGGTCCAGGCTGCCATCGTCGGTGAAGACGTCGCCACCGAATTCGTCGGCGACGGATTGCAGACCCGGTGTTCCGGGAGCCACTGCCCGGCGAGCCAACAGGTCCGCGTCGATGATCACGGCGCCCCGCTCAGCCAGCAGACCTGCCACCAGCGACTTGCCGCTGGCGACACCACCTGTGAGTCCGATCCGCATTGACCCTTCCTGTCATGGAGTAGTGAAGGCCCCACCCGTCGCCGAGTGGGGCCTTCAACGATGCTGAGCCGTGCTGGCGGACTCAGTTCCCGCCGGTCAGCTTGTCGCGCAGGGCCTGCAGCGCCTCGTCCGAAGCGAGCGAACCCTCCGGCACCGCGGCTGGCGCGGCGTCCGGACGGGCGGCCGGCGTGGAGGAGTAGGCCTGCTGGGTGTCAGCAACGTCGACACGGTCGCCGCTCTCGGAGTCCTCGACCTGCTTCTTGTGGGCCTCCCAGCGAGCTTGGGCCTCAGCGTACTGATGCTCCCAGGCACGCTGCTGCTCCTCGTAGCCTTCCTTCCACTCGTTGGTCTCCGGATCGAAGCCCTCGGGGTAGATGTAGTTGCCCTCGTCGTCGTAGCTCGCGGTCATGCCATACAGCGACGGATCGAAGTCGTCCGCGCCGATGTCGACACCCTCATTGGCCTGCTTGAGCGACAGCGAAATGCGGCGGCTCTCCAGATCGATGTCAATGATCTTGACCATCACATCGTCATTCACGGCAACGACCTGCTCGGGGATCTCCACGTGACGCTCAGCAAGCTCGGAGACGTGCACCAGGCCCTCGATTCCTTCCTCGACACGGACGAAGGAACCGAACGGCACCAGCTTGGTGACCTTGCCGGGCACGATCTGGCCGATGGCGTGGGTGCGAGCGAAGGTCTGCCACGGATCTTCCTGGGTGGCCTTCAACGACAGCGACACGCGCTCGCGGTCCATGTCCACGTCGAGCACCTCGACGGTGACCGCCATGCCGACCTCGACGACCTCGCCCGGGTGGTCAATGTGCTTCCAGCTGAGCTCGGAGACGTGGACCAGTCCGTCCACACCGCCGAGGTCGACGAAGGCACCGAAATTGACGATCGACGAGACGACGCCCTTGCGAATCTGACCCTTCTGCAACTGGGTCAGGAAGTCCTGGCGCACCTGGGATTGGGTCTGTTCCAACCATGCCCGACGGGACAGCACCACGTTGTTGCGGTTCTTGTCCAGCTCAATGATCTTGGCTTCCAACTCCATCCCCACGTAGGGCTGCAGGTCGCGCACCCGACGCATCTCCACCAGCGAAGCCGGCAGGAAGCCGCGCAAACCGATGTCGACGATCAAGCCGCCCTTGACGACCTCGATCACCGATCCGGTGACGACTCCGTCCTCTTCTTTGATCTTTTCGATGGTTCCCCAGGCGCGCTCGTACTGAGCCCGCTTCTTGGAGAGGATCAGACGGCCTTCCTTGTCTTCCTTCTGCTGGACCAGGGCCTCGATCTCATCGCCGACACTGACCACCTCGAAGGGGTCGACGTCATGCTTGATCGACAGCTCGCGGGAGGGGATCACGCCCTCGGTCTTGTAACCGATGTCGAGCAGGACCTCGTCCCGGTCAACCTTGACGACGGTGCCGGTGACGATGTCCCCGTCGTTGAAGTACTTGATGGTGGCGTCAACCGCAGCGAGAAATGCTTCCGGTGAGCCGAGGTCGTCGACTGCGACCTGAGGAGAGGCCTCAATGGAGGAGGTCATGTAGTAGGGCTCCGATGGTGGATGATGAGTGGATTCTGCATTGCGGATACAATGCCACCCCAGAGTATCTTTCGGTCAGCTGAAGGGTCAATCCGGGGTCATGGACCACGAGCTGTCGTGGAGGCGTGCATTCCGCAGGAGGAGCTGTGTCGCTTGCTCGTCGTCGCGTCATCGCGGCCGCGGCGCTCGCCGCTGTGTCGGCGGCGGTGCTGTTCGCCCTGGTGCGTTCACCGCAGGCACCCTCTCCTGTGACAGCGGGCAGCGCTCCGGCCGCGTCCACTCCGGATCCAGCCCTGGCAGGGTGCAGCCCACACGGTGCCACCCTCGTGCCGGCGATGTTCACCGTTGATTCGCTCGGCATTTCCGCACCTGTTCTGGGCGTGGACTCGGACGACCACGACGGCACGATGGCGCCTCCCAGTGACCAGCCCAACACCGTCGCCTGGTGGCAGGAGGGTCCGAAGCCCGGCTCGACGAAGGGCCACGTGGTGCTGACCGCGCACACCTATCGCAACGGTGGCGCCCTGGGCAATGAACTGCACGACTCCACGAAGGGCCTGAAACCGGGCACGATACTGCGGTTGAGCGATTCGTCGGGGAAGACGCTCTGCTACCGCTACCAGAAGTCCACCAAGATCTGGGCAGCAAACTACGACGACAACTCGTCGGTGATCTACGCCGACGATTCCGCGCCGGACATCGTGCTGGTGGTGTGCTGGGACTTCGACCGGTCCCGCGAGACGTGGAATTCGCGAATCGTCTTCCACGCATCGCCCGTCAACCCACGCTGAGCCCTGCGACTCGTGCCGCTCAGTGAGCGGCCGCATGCCATGACGACCCGAAGCCGGTGGACACGTCGAGCGGCACTTTCATCTCGATGGCAGCACCCATCTGGGTGCTGACCAACTGACGGATCGATTCCTCTTCGCCCGGAGCGACCTCCAGCAACAGTTCGTCATGGATCTGCAGCAGCAGTCGTGAGTCCGCTCCCGATTCCTGCAACGCCCGGTCAACCCTGAGCATGGCGAGTTTGATGATGTCGGCGGCTGACCCCTGGATGGGGGCGTTGAGCGCCATCCGCTCGGCCATCTCCCGGCGCTGCCGGTTGGAGGTGTTCAGATCGGGCAGGTAGCGCCGGCGACCCAGCATCGTCTCGGTGTAGCCGGTCCGGCGTGCCTTGGCCACCACCTCAGCGAGATAGTCACGAACCCCGCCGAAGCGTTCGAAGTACTCGTCCATCAGTCCGGTTGCCTCGGATCTGTTGATGTTCAGCTGGTTCGACAGGCCGAACGCGCTCAACCCGTACGCCGGTCCGTAGTTCATTGCCTTGATCTTGGCCCGCTGCCCCTGCGACACCTGACCAGCCGCGACACCGAAGACACGGGCCGCCATCACCGTGTGGAAGTCCTCGCCGCTGCGGAAGGCGCTGATCAACCCCGCGTCGTCGGACAGGTGCGCCATGATGCGCATCTCGATCTGTGAGTAGTCAGCGGTCAGCAACTGGGCCCAGCCCCCACCGACCACGAATCCTTCACGAATCCTGCGACCGGCATCGGTGCGGATCGGAATGTTCTGCAGATTGGGGTCGGTGCTCGACAACCGCCCGGTGGCGGCAATGGTCTGCAGGTAGGTGGTGTGGATCCGATCGTCGTCAGCGATCGACTTCAGCAACCCGTCCACTGTCTGGCGCAGCCGGATGGCGTCGCGGTGCGCCAGCAACTGCTCCAGGAAGGGGTGTTCGGTCTTGCGGTAAAGACCTTCGAGCGCATCGGCGTCGGTGGTGTAGCCGGATTTCGTCCGCCGGGTCTTCGGCATCCCCAGATCGTCGAAGAGCACGGCCTGAAGTTGCTTGGGCGAACTCAGGTTGATCGTGGTCCCGATGATCTCGAAGGCTCGGCTCTCCGCCTTCAGCACGGAGGAGTCGAAGTCTCGCCGCAGCGATTGCAGCAGCTCCTCGTCGACCGCGATCCCGACGCGCTCCATGCTCGCCAGGATGCGCAGCAGCGGCAACTCCACATCGCGCAGCAAACCGTCCGCCGAGTGCTGCACCAGTTCCTCACCCAGCTGTTCGGCGAGATCGCTGATCGCCCGGGCGCGCATCATCGACGCCTGTACCGCATCGTCGTCGACACCGAAGTCGAGCGCCAACTGGTCGCCATGCCCAGCATCACCACCCACCCGCAACTCGCGGTCCAGGTGGCGAACGGTGAGATCAGCAAGGTCGTAGGTGCGTTGGTCCGGCTTGAGCAGATATGCGGCCAACAGCGTGTCGCACCGCACCCCGCGCAGGTCCCACCCCCGGGACCACGCCGCCAGGATGGGGCCCTTGGCATCATGGAGCGCCTTCGGTCGATTCTCCTCGACCAGCCAGTCCGACAGCGCCCGGTCATCGTCCGGGTCAAGCTCGGCAGTGTCAACGAAACAAACAGCCTCGTCACCGGCAGCCAATCCCAGGCCGGTGATGTCACCGCTGCCGGCGGACCACGTACCCACGACGTCCACACCGGTGATGCCCTGACCAGTGTGGTCAGCGAGCCACGCCGCCACTTCGCCAGTGGTCAACCTGCTGCCTGACACCTCGAATCCGCCGCTCGGGGGAGCATCGCGCTGCGGCAACGATTCGAGCAACCGATCCCGCAGCACCCTGAACTCAAGACCGTCGAACAGGGTGTGCACGGCTTCGCGGTCCCAGTCCCGACGCTCCAGTTCGCCCAGGCGCACCGGCAGCTCCAGATCGCGGACCAGGGCATTGAGCTGCCGGTTGCGGAGCACGTCGTCCAGATGGTCGCGGAAGGACTGACCCGCCTTGCCGCCCACCTGCTCGGCCTGCCGCACCAGATTCTCCAGCCCGTCGTGGGCGGTCAGCCATTTTGCGGCCGTCTTGGGGCCCACCCCTGGGACACCGGGAAGGTTGTCGCTGGTCTCCCCCACCAGAGCCGCCAGTTCCGGGTAGCGCTGCGGGGTGACCAAGTACTTCTCCAGCACCGTCTGGGGAGTCATCCGGGCCAGGTCGCTGACGCCCTTGCGAGGGTAGAGCACCGTCACCGCGTCACTGACCAACTGCATCGCGTCCCGGTCACCCGTGCAGATCAGCGCGTCCATTCCCTGCTCCTCCGCGGCAGTGGCCAAGGTGGCGATCACGTCGTCCGCCTCGTAGCCCTCGACCTCGACGTGCACGATGTTGAGCGCATCGAGCACCTCCTTGATCAGAGAGACCTGCCCCTTGAACTCGTCGGGCGAGGCGGCCCGTTGCGCTTTGTACTCGCTGTAGACCTCGGTGCGGAAGGTCGTGCGGGACACGTCGAAGGCGACCGCCAGATGGGTCGGCATCTCGTCCCGCAGCACGTTGATCAGCATCGACGTGAAGCCGTAGACGGCGTTGGTGTGCTGACCGGTGCTGGTGGCGAAGTTCTCCACCGGCAGCGCGTAGTAGGCGCGGTAGGCCACCGAGTGGCCGTCGATCAACAGCAGCTTGTCAGTGACAGCATCGGAATTCACCTGCCCGACTGTAGCCCGCAGTGTCACAGTGGAGCCATGGATGGCAGCAACCTACCCGATTGGGCCAGCGCAATGGTCAGCGCACTGGATGAGAAAATGCGTTTCGAGCTGCTGGAGGCAAGCGCCGAGCGGGTGGTGGGACGGATGCCAGTCCGCGGCAACACGCAGCCGGCAGGACTCTGGCATGGCGGGGCGTCAGGGGTACTGGTTGAGACCCTGGCGTCGATCGGCGCCTTGGGCCACGGCCAACCCGACCGGATGCCGGTGGGGGTGGATCTGAACGTCACACACCACAAGGCAGCCTTCGATGGCTGGGTCACCGGCGAGGCACTCGCCATTCATTTGGGCAGGACCTCAGCCTGCTACGAGGTGATCCTGCGCAACGACGACGGTCAGCGTGTCGCCACCGGTCGTCTGACCTGTGCCCTGCTGCCGATGGATCAGGACTGATTCAGGCGTCGCTGGGCTTGCGGGCCTTCGCCGGTTTCTTGGACTGTTTGGCGTGATCGATGACGCCCTGGGCAACCTCACGCATCGACTTGCGCAGGTCCATGGCCGTCTTCTGGATCCAGCGGAACGCCTCCGGTTCGCTGAGCCCGAGACTCTGCATCAGCAGTCCCTTCGCCTGGTCCACGGCCTTGCGTGACTCCAATCGCTCCTCGAGATCTGCGACCTCGTCCTCCACTGCGCGGATCTCTGCGAAACGACCCATCGCGATCTCGATCGCCGGCACCACATCCGAGGCATCGAAGGGCTTCACCACGTAGGCCATGGCACCTGCTTCGCGGGCCTTCTCGACCAGATCCCGCTGGCTGAAGGCGGTCAGCATCACCACCGGCGCTATCCGGTCCTCGGCGATCAGCTCAGCTGCTGTGATGCCATCCATCTTGGGCATCTTGACGTCCATCACCACCAGATCCGGCTCCAACTCCCGGGCCAGGGCCAGGGCGGCCTCTCCGTCACCGGCCTGGCCGACGACGTCATAGCCTTCCTCGGTGAGGAGCTCGACCAGATCCATCCTGATCAGCGCCTCATCCTCGGCAACGAGAACCCTCGGCTTGGCACGGCCCGAAGTGGATTGCGCTTCGTCGCTCACGATGTTCCTCCACTCCACTGGTGACCTCCGCCACCGTCTCTCCAGACTACTTCACGAGCCTGACGACGTCCACGCGGCAATATGACCCTCGGCTGCGAGTGTGGCAGAATGTACGAGCTCGCCCGGGTGGCGGAATGGTATACGCGGACGGCTCAAACCCGTCTGGCCGCAAGGCTGTAGGGGTTCGACTCCCCTCCCGGGCACTTCAGTTGCTGCCGACGCTTCCATCCTCGGCCAGGGGACGCATCTTGTGCACGCGGAGCGCGTTGGTATTTCCGGGTAGCCGCATCGGGGAGCCGGAGACGATCACCACCCGGTCGCCGTCGACCACCATGTTCCGTTTGCGCAGCTCAATCTCGACCGAGTCCGCCATGTCGTCCTTGTTGGTGAACTCTTCCGTCATGATGGTGTGTGCACCCCACATCACGGTCAGCAACCGCATCGTGGATTCATCGGGCGTGAACACCAGCACCGGGATCCGGCAGCGCAGCCGGGAGAGCCTGCGCGCAGTGTCGCCGGACTTGGTGAAGGCCACCAGATACTTTGCGTCCAGCCGCTCAGCCACCTGTGCGGCGGCGAAGGCGACCACCCCGCCGGTGGTGTGCGGATCCCAGTTGAGAATGCTGATTTCGTTGAAAGCCTCATTCTCGACCGCATCGACGATCCGCGACATCGTCCGCACCGTCTCGATCGGATAGTCACCGACAGAGACCTCACCAGACAACATCACCGCGTCGGCACCGTCCAACACGGCGTTGGCGACGTCGGAGGCTTCGGCGCGCGTCGGACGAGGAGCCGAAATCATCGACTCCAGCATCTGGGTGGCCACGATCACCGGCTTGGCCCAGCGACGAGCAGCCTTGATGATCCTCTTCTGCACGACGGGCACCTCTTCGAGCGGCAGCTCGACGCCGAGGTCACCACGCGCCACCATGAACATGTCGAAGGCGTCGATGATGGCATCCAGGTTCTCGATCGCCTGCGGCTTCTCGAGCTTGGCGATGACCGGCACCCGCCGACCCTCGTCGTCCATGATCTCGTGGACGCGGGTGATGTCGTCGGCACTGCGCACGAAGGACAACGCCACCATGTCGGCGTTGTGCTGGATCGCCCAGCGGAGATCGTCCTCGTCCTTCTGGCTCATCGCCGGAACACTGACGGCAACGCCCGGCAGATTGATGCCCTTGTTGTTGCTCAGTGTTCCAGCCACGGTCACCTCGCAGACGACGTCGGTGTCAGTCACCTCCACCGCGCGCAACGCCACCCGGCCGTCGTCGACGAGAACTTCGTCGCCGGGCTTGACGTCACCGGGAAGTCCCTTGTAGGTGGTACTGCACCGGTCCTGATCCCCGAGGATGTCATCGATGGTGATGGTGAACCGATCACCCACCCCAGCCTTGATGGGGCCGGCGGCGAATTTGCCCAACCGGATCTTGGGACCCTGCAGGTCGCACAGGATGCCGACTGTTCGCCCGGCATCCGCAGCGGCCTTGCGGGTTCGCTCCAAGCGCCCCTGATGCTCGGCATGGTCACCATGGCTCATATTGAACCGAGCGACATCCATGCCGGCTTCGACTAGTTGTTTCATCAGCTCCGGGGAGTCAACCGACGGACCGAGAGTACACACTATCTTTGCTCTACGCACTCGCCAACCCTATCGGAATGTCACTCATCCGGGGCGTATCTTCGCCAGTGCCAGAGCGAGATCCGGGGGAATCGGGGATGCGAAGTGCACCATTTCCCCGCTGTGGGGGTGGATGAAACCGAGCTCGCTGGCGTGCAGCCACTGACGTTGCAACCCGAGCTTCGCCGCCAGCGTGGGGTCCGATCCGTACAACGGATCACCGACGCAGGGGTGCCCGAGAGCCGACAGGTGCACCCGGATCTGGTGGGTTCGCCCCGATTCGAGGTGCACCTTCAGCAATGTGGCTGCACGGTGCGCCTCCACCGTCTCGTAGTGCGTGATGCTGGCTCGCCCCCCGTGCGTGACGGCCATTTTCCAGTCGTGACGTCGGTCGCGCCCGATTGGAGCGTCGATGGTGCCCTCGAACGGGTCGGGATGGCCCTGTACCAACGCCAGGTAGACCTTGTGCACGACGCGATCACGGAAGGCTTGTTTCAGGGCCGAATACGCCACCTCGCTGCGGGCCAGCACCATCAGCCCGCTGGTTCCGACGTCAAGGCGTTGCACCACACCCTGGCGCTCCGGCGCCCCGCCGGTGGCGATCCGGATCCCAGCCGCCGCCAAGTGTTCGGTGACGCTGGGCCCGTCCCAGCCGAGCGAGGGGTGCGCCGCCACCCCTGCCGGTTTGTCCAGCACGACGATGTCGGCGTCCTGGTGAATCACCGTCAGTCCCGGAGCCAGTCGGTACGTGGGCTGCACCACCCGCACCGGCTGGTCCGTCGACACCTCCAGCATCATGCCGGCAGCGACCCGGGTGGACGCCTTGGACACCACCTCGCCCGCCAGCTGGATCTGCCCACCGTTCAGCAGATCGGCGATCCTGGCACGTGACATCCCCGTCATCCGCGCCGCTGCGCTGTCGATGCGCTCACCGTCCAAGCCGTCCGGGACCAGCATGATGCTCACTGGTCCTCCTCGACGGCGTCTGGTTCCCGGCCGAGGAACGCCTGCCCGAGCAACAGGATGGCGGTACTGGTGATGAAGATGTCGGCGACATTGAACACCGCGAAATGCGGAACCGAGAAGAAATCAATCACGTGACCACGCATCGGGCCCGGTTCCCGGAACAGGCGATCGGTCAGGTTGCCGACAATGCCTGCCAGCGCCATGCCTGCGGCCACCGCAGACGACCTCCGCTGCAATCTGGGAAGAGCCACCAACACCACCGCGAAGAAGGCAACGATTGCCAGCGCCGAGAGCCCCACTGTGGCCGAGGTGCCCATCGAGAACGCCGCACCGGGATTGCGCAAGAGCCGCAGACTGAGCATTCCACCCAGCAGTTCCACCGGATGGTTGGGATCGAGCCGGGTCACCGCAAGATGCTTGGTGAGCTGATCCAGAATCGCACCCGGCACTGCGATCCCGGCAACGATCAGCAGCAGACTCAGCGGCGTTCGGCGCGCTGCTTGCACTTCACACACATGGTCGCCCGTGGGAAAGCCTGCAGCCGGGCTTTTCCGATTGGCTGTTCGCAGACCTCGCAGTACCCGTACTCACCGTTGGCGAAGAGACGAAGCGCCAGTTCGGCCTGCTCCAGCATTTCGCGGGCGTTCTGGGCCAAGGACATTTCCTGGTCACGCTCGAAGTTCGTCGAACTGACGTCAGCGGGATCCCTCCCGGCCCCGTCACCAGCTTCGCGGAGGAGATCCTTCAACTCGCCCTGCGCAGCGGCTATCGCGCGATGCATCCGGACGATCTCGTCGGTGAGTTCAGTGCGCAGCTCGGCGACTTCCTCATTGGTCCATGCCTCTTCCCCGTCTCTGACAGGAAGAGTGGCACTGCCGCGCGCCGTCTGGTCCGCTGCCGCCTTTGACATGTCAGTTTCCTCGCAGGATCAGTGGTGGATGGATGTCAAGGTGGAACCATACACCCATCCACAAGGCGGCGCCTCAGATTTCGCTCTCGGCAAGCCCCTCGCTTTCGGCAAGCAGGGCGTCAAGACGCGGTGTCGCTGAAGCCCCCGGCTCGCCCGGATCTCCGGTTGGTTCGAGGTGTTCCTGGGACAACTGGTCGATGTGGCTCTGGAAATGTGCCACCAGGGTGCTGCGGTAATCGGCCTCAAAGGCGCGCAACTCACCAACTTTGCCCTGCAACTCCTGCTGTTCGGTCTCCAACACGTCGAAGAGCTGGTGCCGACGGGCCAGGGCGTCAGCGTTCACCTGGTCGGAGTTGGCCTTGGCTTCAGCGGCCAGCTGATCGGCATTGGTTCGCGCCTCTGACTCGACGCGATCGGCACGCGTCTGGGCGTCGACCGTCAGCTCGTGCACCTGGCGGTTCGCCTCGTCCAGCTTGCGGCGAGCTTCGGCGTCAGCTTCCTGCACCACGGACTCAGCCTGCTCGGTGGCGAGTTGAACCAGACGGGTGACCGCAGGGCTCGCCTCCGCAGAGCTGGTGACGACCACTCGCTCGGGGCCCGCTGCTGCCTGCTCGCCGTCAGGGGCTGGCTGGGCATCGCTCGACTGCTGATTCCGCGCGGCCTCCAGCTCCGCCTTCAACGATTCGATCTCGGCCCTCAGCGCGGCGTTCTCCGCGGTCGGTTCACCGGCAGCGTCAGCGTCGGCCGACGTGGACTCGGAACCCTCGGACGGTTCAGGAGCAGCAGCCAGTTGCGCCTTCAGCCGCTCGTTCTCGTTGAGCAGCTCGGCCCAGGTGACTTCCAGGTTGTCCAGGAACTTGTCGACGGGGGCGTAGTGGTAGCAATTGGTTTCCTTGTCGATCGGGAACTTTGCATTCTTGACGTCGTCCAGCGTCAATCTCATCGAAACTCCTGGGTTCTGAGGATGTCGCCATCAGGCTACTCCAGCCGAGATCAGAGCGACAAGCAGCAGCTCTCAGCCAGCGAAGATCGCGTAATTCACCCGTTGCGCGATCAAGACGCTCAACACCGCAGCCATGAAACCCAACGAGATCGCAACCCTGCCGAAGCGCACCGGGGGCAGAAACCGCTCAAAGAAGTCGATCGGTGGATCGGTGGCAGAGTAGATGAACTCGAACACCACCAGTAGCCCACCAGTCGGCGCGAAGTCCTGCTGCATCAGGACTTGCAACCAACTGAGGATCACCCTGAGGAAGAACAGGAACAGGTACAGGTTCAACAGGTTCCCGATGATGGCGCCTACGACTACCACGTTACCTCAGCTCTGGTTGAAGAAACCGCCCGCGGCAATCCGTTCCTTGTCCTCCGCCGTGACGTTGACGTTGTTGGGCGACAGCAGGAACACCTTGCGGGTGATGCGCTCGATCGTACCGCGAAGCCCAAAGATCAAGCCAGCGGAGAAGTCGACCAGACGCTTGGCATCGGAGTCCTCCATCTCGGACAGGTTCATGATCACCGGCACATTGTCGCGGAAGTGTTCCCCGATCGTGCGTGCCTCGTTGTAGGTGCGCGGGTGAACCGTGATGATGCGGGTCAGGTCTGCAGTGTGCGGCACCGGGTTGGTGAACGGCTCTGCGTTCGTGGCGGGTTCGCTGCGTCGCTCCGAGATCGGCGTCACCTCCGAGGAGTTGTCCCCGCCGGAGACGGCTTCGGTGAGCTCTTCATCGTTCTGGTCGAAGTCGTAGCGGGGATCCTCGACCAGCCCCAGCCAACGGGCGGCCTTCTTGATGCTGTCAGCCATGGTGCACTCCTGTATTGACGTCGGCTCCGAGGTTACCGTGTGCAACGCCCGAGCCCGGTCAGCCTCGCGGCGACACGCGCCAAATCACTCCTGCGAGTCTTCCTGCCCCCGCACCGTCGCGCCGATGCGAATGCAATGCGGCAACCTCAAACGTGCAGGGATTGAGCCACGTGGCGGTCGCTCCCGCGTCCTGCAGGTCAGCGGCGACGCCGGCGGCGAGATCCACCGAGGGAGTGTGCCAGCGAGTCCGCGACGCCGCCCCCGGATGGGTTCGGGCAACGTCGGCTGCCATCTGCTCAGGCACCTCGTAGCACCCCCCGCAGATGTGGGGCCCTACCCAGGCGATGATTCGATCTGCCCCTAGCTCGCGCATACGATCCACGGTGTTGCCCACCACACCACTCTGCATTCCGGCTCGCCCGGCATGAGCGGCCCCAAGCACCCCGGCCTGCTGATCCGCCAACAACACCGGGACGCAGTCCGCCACCCGGATCGCCAACCCGACGTCTGACATTCTCGTGACCATGGAGTCAGCCTCGGGATCGTCGAGGTTGGTCAGCGACGCCGCGTCGACAATCACGACCCGATTCGAATGCACCTGACGGAGGGTGACGATGCGCTCCACCGCGATACGATCACGCAGCAGTGCCCGGTTGTCCCCCGCCAATGGATCGACGTCGTCCCGCCCCAGGTTGAGCGAACCCATGGATCCTAGCGTCAAACCGCCTTCTCGGTCAGTGAAGCAACCCCCGACACCCTGGTTGGATTCGGGGTCGTTTCGATGCGTAAACATCTCACTTCATGAAGTCGGGAACGTCCAGATCATCGTCGTTCGAGGGGGCGGGGGGTGACTGGACGGGCAGTGCCGTCCTCTCCTGATGGACGGCCGGGCTGGGTGTCAGGCGCTGCCCGCCAACGTTCTGCGCACCAGCGCTGTTCTGAGCACCAGTGTTCTGCGGGCGTGCGTTCTGCGCAGCGCTGCTCTGACCGCTGGAACTGTGCTGGCTCGCCGGTTGGGTGGCGGGACGCGGTTGCGACTGGTTCATCGCTGGCTGACGGGTGATGCCGGGTTGCCGCTTCGGTGGCTGACCGCCGTCGAAGCCGGCTGCGATGACCGTCACCCGGACCTCGTCCCCGAGAGAATCGTCGATGACGGTACCGAAGATGATGTTGGCTTCGTCATGGGCGGCAGTCTCGATCAGGTTGGCCGCCGCGGACACCTCGAACAGCCCCAGATCCGAACCACCTGCGATGGAGAGCAGCACACCGTGGGCACCCTCGATGCTGGCCTCCAGCAGCGGCGAACTGATGGCCATCTCGGCGGCCGCTCGGGCGCGATCCTCACCGCGAGCCGAGCCAATGCCCATCAGCGCGGAACCCGCGTTACTCATGATCGACTTCACGTCGGCAAAGTCAAGGTTGATCAGTCCGGGTGTGGTGATCAGATCGGTGATGCCGGACACACCCTGCATCAACACCTGGTCGGCCTGCTTGAAGGCGTCCAGGATGGCGACCTGGTGGTCGGTCATCGCCAGCAACTTGTCGTTGGGGATGACGATCAGGGTGTCCACCTCGTCACGGAGCGCCTCGATGCCGGTCTCCGCCTGGGTGGAACGCCGCTTCCCCTCGAAGCTGAACGGACGAGTGACGACACCAATTGTCAGCGCACCCAGCGAACGGGCGACCTTGGCCACCACTGGAGCCCCTCCGGTGCCGGTGCCACCGCCCTCACCGGCGGTCACGAACACCATGTCGGCGCCACGAAGCGTTTCCTCGATCTCGTCCGAGTGGTCCTCGGTGGCCTGGCGTCCCTTGTCCGGGTCGGCGCCCGCTCCGAGCCCTCGGGTCAGATCACGGCCGACGTCGAGTTTGACGTCGGCGTCGCTCATCAGCAGCGCCTGGGCATCGGTGTTGATCGCAATGAACTCGACTCCCGTGAGGCCCGCTTCGATCATCCGGTTCACGGCGTTGACTCCGCCGCCACCCACTCCGACAACCTTGATCACGGCCAGATAGTTCTGGGATGCAGCTGCCACGGGAATCCCGCCTCAATTCGTTGTTCATAATCAGTTGTTCTGGTCCGGTCGCTCGGTCACACTCAGGCTATGAGAGTGGGAAAACACTGTCCAACATGCCCCACCCCATTTCGGCCGGAGTCTCAACCTGTGCTTGAGCCTGCCGACGCAGCTCACTTGGACGTGGGATTCGCCGGCGAGGACACATCGTAGTTGGTGGCCTCCACACTGAGTAGAGCAACTGCCACCTGGGCCTTCAGCTCCGACTGTTCGGCGCTCCCCCAGAGCATGGTTCGTCCGCCGCTGAGGTTGAGCGTGATCGTGTCCGGTGAGGTGGCGACGACCAAGCTGACCTGGGTCGACAACCGGCTCGGCAAGGCTTCCACCACAGTGCCGACATCGGCCAGCAGTCTGTTCGAGACACCACTGGTCTGCGCCGTCTCCAATGCCGGATTGGCCACCTTCACGGTGTGAAAAATCACGCCCTTGCTGTCCACCCATTGGTATCCATCGGCGATTTTGCGTTGGTAGACCGCGGTGCGTTCGGTCACGGTGATCTCCACGGTGTGTGGGAAGGCCCGCTGCACGCTGGCACTATCCACCGCGCGAATGGTGGCGACCCGAGCGGCCATCGCCTCGGTGTTGACCCGGATCAGCGGACTGTTGAGGGGCACCTTGGCCACGGCCAGCACCTCGTCGCGGGTGACCAGCTTCGCGGTGCTGACGCTGACCTGCTGGACGGCGAACAGCGAACCGAACCACAGCGCCCAGACCAGCAACCCAGTCAGCGCCAGCGCCGCGGCTGCCACCCCGGCTGCCATCCACCGCCGACGATTGCGGCGTCGCTTGCGTCGGGCAATGGCAGGGGTCAGCTCACGTGGACCATTCGTTGGCGGGGCCATCACCGCCCCGCCACGGGTCCCAACAGGCTGGCCAGCAGCGGCCCGACCAGGGTGACGTCCCCCGCACCGATCGTCATCACCAGATCACCGGGCTGCAGCAGGGCAGCCAACGCCGCCGGCAGGTCGGTCTTGTCCGCCACGTAGTGGGTGTCCGCCCCGGCGCGACGCGCGGCGTCAGCCACAAGTTCGCCGGTGACGCCGGGCATCGGGTCCTCCCTGGCGGCATAGATGTCCGTCACAATGGCCACGTCCGCCAATGCCAGTGCCTCGCCGAACTCGTCAGCGAAGTCTCGGGTGCGGCTGTACAAGTGAGGTTGGAAGCAGGCAACCAGGCGCCCGTGTGCAGCAACCCGCCGGGCTGCCGTGAGAGCGGCGCGGATCTCTGTCGGGTGGTGGGCGTAGTCGTCGTAGATGCGCACGCCCTGCACGTCGGCGACCAGTTGGAATCGGCGCAGAGTGCCGCCGAACTCGTCGGCCCCGGCGAGCAGGGCCTCATGGTCCAGGCCCAGCAACCGCCCGACGGTGTAGCCGGCGGCCGCGTTGGCCAGGTTGTGCCGCCCGGGCACCTGCAACTCGATGATGCCGCTGTCGGAGCCGTATTCCAGCCGTGCACTGGATGCGGTGTTCTCGAAGTCCAGGTCGGACAACCTGACGTCGGAGCCGTCGGCCTCCCCGTAACTGACGACGACACTGCCACCTTCGCGCAACCTCTGGGCCAGCTCGGCCGCGCCCTGGTCGTCGGAGTTGATCACAACCACCTGCACCGATCCCCCGGTGGCGAAACGGACGAAACCATCAAAGTAGGCCGAGGGCGTGTCCCAGTTGTCCAGGTGGTCGGCTTCCACATTGGTGATCACGGCGATCCGGGTCGGGTACTGCAGGAAGGAACCGTCGGATTCGTCGGCCTCCACCACGAACGCCTCACCGGAGCCCAGATGGGATGAAACACCGCTGGTGGTCAGCGGCGCGCCGATGCAGTACGAGGGATCGCCCCCCGCCGCTTCGAGCATGACCGCTGTCATGCCGGTGGTTGTGGTCTTGCCGTGGGTGCCGGCAACTGACACAGCCTGGCTTCCGACCATCAACGCGGCCAGGGCCGTGCTCCGGTGCCACACCCGCAGACCTCTTTCCCGGGCTGCGACCAACTCAGGATTGTTGTCACGGATGGCAGTGGACACGACCACCGTTCGGGCATCGCCGAGATGATCGGGATGATGCCCGAGATGTGCCTCGATGCCCTGCGCCTGCAGATGCCGCAGCGCCGGCGAATCGCTCTGGTCGGAGCCGGTGACCCGCACCCCCAGGTCGTGGTACAGCTGGGCCACGGCACTCATCCCTGCGCCACCGATGGCGATGAAGTGCACCGGCCCGATCTCGTTCGCCGGTAGCAGGTCAACCGGCTGCTGGAGCATCATCGGGGCCCTCCCCCGACACCCCGGTCAATGGCCGTCTGGATGATGATGGCGGCGATCTGGTCGGCGGCGTCGGCGGGCATCAACTCGCGTCCGGCAGCGGACATCCGCTCGATGATGCGCGGGTCCAGAACCCTGCCGAGCACCTCGTCGGCCAACCGGTGGCCGTCCAGTTCGGCATCGGGTACCAGCACCGCGGCGCCGGCGGCCACCACGGACTCGGCGTTGCGTGCCTGCTCGCCGTTGCCGTGTGGCAGCGGCACGAAGACACCCGGCAGACCCAGCGCCGCAGTCTCGACCACGGTGCCGGCGCCAGATCGCCCGACCATCAGGTCAGCAGCCGCGTAGGCCTGTTCCATGCGTTCGACATAGGCCACCGGTTGGTACCTGGCCCGCGAGACCGGATCGACGTGGCTGACCTGTTCGTCAGTGAAGTTCTTGGGACCCCACACGTGCAGGATCTGCACGCCTTCGGCCAACAACCTGTCCCGGGCAGCCATGGACGCGTTGTTGATGCTGCGCGCACCCTGCGAGCCGCCGGACACCAGCACGGTGGGCCGATCCTGGTCCAACCCGAAGTGCCTGCGCGCCTCGGCCTGATTGGCTGTGCGTCCTGCTGCGGCGAGTTCGGTCAGGGCGCGCCGTAGCGGCATGCCGATGAACTCGGCGTGCGGCAGTCGGGCGCCGGGAAAAGAAGTGATGACCCGTTGGGCGAAGCGTGCCGCCACCTTGTTGGCGAGACCGGGAACGGAGTTCTGTTCGTGGATGACCAGGGGGATGCCCAGCTTGCGGGCAGCGAAGTACGCCGGCATCGACACGTAGCCGCCGAAACCCACCAGGACGTCGGCGTGCTGCGCGGTAAGGATGTCCACGGCCTGCTGCACCGAGCGTCGCAACCGCAGCGGCACTTTCGCCAGCTCCACACTCACCCTCCTGGGCAGCGGAACGGGATCAATCAGGCTCAATTCGAGCCCTGCCGCCGGGATCACCCTGGTCTCGAGACCGCGTGCCGTTCCGATGCAGTGCAGCGCGATGCCCTCGTCCTGCCTGCGCAGGGCTTCGGCGGTGGCGATCAGCGGTGAGGTGTGACCTGCTGTTCCCCCACCGGCCAGCACGACACTGGTCATACTTCGCTCCGTCCCTCTGTGATCATCGACGTGAATCCACCACAGTCGTCACTCTGGGTGGGCGCTTGCCACTGCGCACCGCCAGGGCTCGCCGTGCCGCCGGCTCGTGGCGGGCGCAGGCCAACAGGATGCCCACGGCCAGCAAGTTCGACATCAGGGCCGATCCGCCTGCAGAGATGAACGGCAGCGGAACTCCCACCACTGGGAGGAGCTTCATCGCGACCCCGATGTTGACCAACGTCTGGAACATCATCCACCCGGTGATGCCAGCGGCGACCATCCGGCAGAAGTACGAGTCGCTGCGCAGGGCGATCCGGATTCCGGCATAGCCGAGCACCATGAACAGCCCCAACACTGCGAGGGTGCCCATCAGGCCGAGCTCCTCACCCAGGACGGCGAAGACGTAGTCGTTCAGGGCGCCGTCGTACAGACCACCCCACTTCTGCCGAGAAGCCCCCAGACCGAGGCCCCACCATCCCCCGGTGGCCAACGCGAAGACAGCATTGATCGGCTGCTGGGAGGCGTTCGGATCGAAGCTGTGCGGCCGCATGAAGGCCAGGATCCGGTCCATCCGGTTCGGACTGGACACGACCAGCACAGCGACACCGGCGACGCCGAGCAGAACCATGCCAGCGAGGTAGCGCAGCGGCATCCCAATGATCCACAACACGGTGAAAAAGATGGCGGCGATCACCAACGCGGTCCCCAGATCCTTGCCGGCCAGCACCGCGATCTCCACCAGAGCGAACCCGAGGAACACCGGCGCCAGCTGACGTGGCTGGTCCAGAACCTTCTTCTTGACGCTGAGCACATGCGCCGACCAGACCACCAGGGCGAGTTTCGCGAACTCCGACGGCTGCACCCTCAGAATCCCGAGGTTCAGCCAGTTCCGGTTTCCCTTGCCCGCGTCGTAGCCGAGTGGGGTGAAGACCAGCACCAGCAGCACCAGTGCCCCCGCCATCGCCACCCAGGACAGCTTCTTCAGCGTCGACTCGTCGCGTCGGGACAGCCACCAAGCGGCTGGCAGACCCAGCAACAGAAAGAGGAACTGACGCTGCGCGAAGTAGTAGGGCCCGAGGTTGGAGACCTGCGCGTACACGGACGAGGACGACAGCACCATCAGTGCCCCCAAGCCTGCGAGCAGGATGGAGGACGCCAGCACCAGGTAGTAGCTCGCCATCGGCCGCGACAGCGCGTCACCGATCATTCCCCAGCGGGATGATCCCAGCGAAAGTGTCTCTCGACGCCGGGAATCCGGAAGTGTGGTCGCCACCGCTGAACTCCTGTCGTGTGGTCGAGGGCGTCGGTCAAGTCTGAGGAAGCTGGCGGACCGCGCGAGCGAAGTCGTCGCCCCGAGCAGCGTACCCGGACCACATGTCCAAGCTGGCGCAACCTGGTGCCAGCAGCACCGTGTCGCCGGTCCCAGCGAAGCGATCGGCTGCCAGCACCGCATCCTCCATGGCACCAGTGTCTGTCCGATCGATGCTGATCGTGGGGATCTGCGGCGCGTGTCGAGCCAATGCCGCCGCGATCTCCTCCCGGTCCACACCGATCAGCACCACGGCGCGCAACCGTTCGGAGTGGCTGAGGATCAGGTCATCGAAGGTGGTGCCCTTGGCCTGACCCCCGGCGATCCAGACCACCGAGTCGAAAGCGCGCAGCGAGGAATTGGCGGCGTGTGGATTGATTGCCTTCGAGTCGTCCACCCAGCGCACTCCCCCGGCCGTGAGCACTGTCTCGATCCGGTGACCACCGAGTCGCAGGCTCTTCAGACCCTGGGCGACGGCGGGTGCCGGCACACCGAAGGATCGGGCCAGAGCTGCTGCGGCGAGCGCGTTCTCGACGTTGTGCGGCGCACCGGGAACCACGTCGGACACCTTGGCAAGCTCCAGGGCGGAGTCGCGTCGTTGTTCAACGAATGCCCGGTCGACGATCAGATCGTCCACCACACCGACCATGCTCATCTGTGGCACCCCGAGAGTGAAGCCGATGGCTCGCGCCCCTTCAGTGACATCGGCGTCGATCACCAGCTGTTCGGTCGCTGGATCGGCCAGGTTGTAGACGCAGCTGTGGGTGATCCCGTGGTAGATGCGTGCCTTGTCCGCCACGTACCCGTCATAGCCGGTCCGTTCGAAGCCCGGGCCGGTGTACCACTCCAGGTGGTCCGGGTGCAGGTTCAGCACCGTCGCGGAATGCAACCGCAGCGACTGCGACCAGTGCAGCTGGAAGCTGGACAGTTCCACGGCGAGCACGTCGTAGGGTTCGTTGTCGAGCACCGTCTCCATGATCGGGCGTCCGATGTTTCCCACCGCTGAGGTCCGCAGACCTGCAGCAGCGAGCATCGACTCCAGCATCTGGGTGGTGGTGGTCTTGCCGTTAGTTCCGGTGACGGCCAGCCAGGGCACCTGCTTGTCGGGTTGGCTCAACCGCCATGCAAGTTCCACCTCGCCCCAGATCGGCACCCGACGGGCAGCTGCCTGAGCCAACAGCTCGGCGCCGGGACGCCATCCCGGTGAGGTGATCACCAGATCCACCTCGGGCGGCAGCTCAGCGGTGCAACCCGGACCGAGGCGTACGTCGGCGTCCAACAGGCTCAGCAGATTGCCTCGATCGGTGACGATCTCGCCCTCGGATTCGTCCAGCACGGTGACTTGGGCACCGAATTCCAGCAATCCGTCCGCAGCAGCAAAACCGGACGTTCCCAGACCGGCGACGACAACCTTGGCCTGCGACCAGTCGGAGTTCCTGTCAGCAGCGTCCAACCAGCTGCTCACTGGTTCACCACCCACTCGGCGTAGAACAGCCCGAGCCCGATGGACACCGCGATGCCGCAGATGATCCAGAACCGGATGACGACGGTGACCTCGGTCCAGCCCAGCAGTTCGAAGTGGTGGTGCAGGGGTGTCATCTTGAACACCCGTTTGCCACGGCTGGCCTTGAAGTAGCCGACCTGAATGATCACAGAGACGGTCTCGATCACGAACAGCGCACCGAGAATCACCAACAGGAGTTCCGTCCGGGTGAACACGGCCATGCCGGCAAGTGCGCCGCCCAAAGACAATGATCCGGTGTCGCCGAGGAAGATCTTGGCGGGTTTCGCGTTCCACCACAGGAAGCCGAAACAAGCACCGGCGAGCGCCATCGCCACCACAGCGAGGTCATGCGGGTTACGCACCTCATAACACAGCGGCCCCGACGATGACTCGCGGCCGCACCACTGGTTGAACTGCCAGACGTTCAACAGCGCGTAGGCAGCGAACACCATGGTCGAGGCGCCGGCCGCCAGACCGTCCAGCCCGTCGGTCAGATTCACCGCGTTGGACGCACCGGCGATCAGCAGCATGATCCAGCCGATGGCCAGGATCAGTGGCAGGTCGAGCCAGCTGAGGTCTCGCAGGAAAGAGATGTTCGTCGATGCCGGATTGACACCTCGATGGTCGTTGAACTGAGTGAGAGCCAACCATGCGAAACTCAGGGCGACAAAAGCCTGTCCGATCAACTTGCCCTTGGGGTTCAGTCCGAGCGAACGCTGCTTGGAGATCTTGGTCCAGTCGTCCAGGAAACCCACCACTCCGAGCCCGATGAAGAGGTACAGCACCAGCAGTGCAGAGGCTGACACCGACGTCCAGGTCAGCAGGTGCGCCAAGAAGTAGGAGAGCACCACCGAGATGATGATCACGACGCCACCCATCGTCGGTGTGCCACGCTTCGTGTGGTGCGCCGTCGGCCCGTCATCCCGGATGAACTGTCCGTATCCCTTGCGCACCAGGTACCCGATCAGCACTCTGGTGCCGAGCAGGGTGCCGATCATCGACAACCCCCCGGCGAACAGGATGTTCTTCACTGGTCTTCCCTTCCGGCTCCGCCCGCGGACACCAGTGCATCTGCGACGATTTCGAGCGCCATGCCTCGTGAAGCTTTCACCAGGACCACGTCAGTTGGCCCCAACGCTACTGCCTCGGCGGCGCCGTCGCGGCTGACCTGCTGCACCTTTGCGCCCAACGGGGCGGCTCCGCGGGCGATGTCGGCGGCGTGATCGCCGATCACGAACAACTCGTCGATGCCGCTCTCGGCAACCAGCGATCCGACGGCTTCGTGCAGCTGGGCTGCACCGTCACCAAGTTCCAACATGTCGCCCAGCACGGCGATGGAACGACTGTGGGGGTGATGCCGGCGCCGGGCTTTCGCCACCCGGGCAAGGGTGTTCACCGCTGCGCGCATCGAATCGGGGTTGGCATTGTAGGCGTCGTTGATGACGGCGGCGCCGTTGGGCAGCACCGTCAGTTCCATCCGCCACGGGGAGCGATTCCGGGCTTCGGACAGCGCTTCGGCGACGACGTCCGGATCCATGCCCGCGACAATGGCCGCTGCGGCGGCCGCGAGCGCGTTCGGCACCTGATGAGCTCCCAGCAGCTGCATCTGGACCGGGTGCCGGGTTGTGCGCTCGCGTCCTTCGACGACCATGGTGAACGAATGCTGGTCGAGGTCGTTGCTGGTGATCCCCTCCCCCCGCACCACGAGCGCGGCCCCCTCGGGTGCGCCGTCTCCGAACCAGGCGATACCTGCGTCGGTGCGCTCGGTCATTGCCGCGACAAGTACATCCTCGGCATTGAGCACTGCCCAACCATCTGCCGACAACGATTCGACGATCTCGCCCTTCGCCTCGGCGATGTTCTGCGCACTGCCGAACTCCCCGATGTGGGCTGTTCCGACGTTCAGCACCAGCGCAATGCTCGGCGGCACGATGTCGGTCAACCAGCGAATCTGGCCGATGCCGCGGGTTCCCATCTCGCTGACCAGGAATCTGGTTTGCGCATCCACCCGACACGCGGTCAGCGGCACTCCGATCTCATTGTTGAACGACCCGATCGGCGACACCGTGCGACCAGCGCGCTCCAACAGCTGGGCGAGGAGATCCTTGACGCTGGTCTTCCCGGATGAACCTGTGACCGCGATCGTGGTCAGTCCTCGCGCCCGTTCCTGCTCGATCACCCGGCGGGCCAACGTGCTCAGACCCTGAACGGTGTCCTCGACCTGGATCTGTGGCAAGGGGGTCTTCGTGCGGTGTTGCACGAGTACCGCACCGGCGCCCTGGTCCGCCACTGCGGCGGTGTAGTCGTGGCCGTCCACTCGTTCGCCGCCGATGGCGACGAAGAGTGCTCCACTGCTCGCCAACCGTGAGTCGATCACCACATCCGGACCGACCATGACGTCGGCCATGGCGCTGTCCAGCAGCTCACCGCCAGCCATCGACGCCACCTCACCCGCACGCATCGCTCGCATCTCACACCTCTGCCCAGAGCTGGTGCCACGCCTGCTGAACGACGGTCACGTCGTCGAAGTCGATCACTCGGTCGGCCAGGATCTGTCCTTGTTCATGACCCTTGCCGAGGATCGCCACCACGTCGCCCGGTCCAGCAATGTCCAGCGCCCGCCGGATCGCGCTCGCCCGTCCGTCCTGCTCAAACACCTGGGCACCGGAATCGACCGAGCGGGCTCCGGCGAGCACGGCAGCTCTGATCGAGGCCGGATCCTCTGTTCGCGGATTGTCGTCCGTGACGATCACCACATCGGCCGCACTGGCCGCGGCTTCGCCCATCGGTCCGCGCTTGGCGCGGTCACGGTCACCGCCGCAACCGAGCACGGCGATCAGCCGTCCGCT